>DATJTM010000244.1:0-2718 GCA_035503395.1 Luteitalea sp. | reverse complement strand
TCTGCAACCCCAGATAGTTGCCACTCCGGACGTCGGCGGTCAGGGTGACGCGACGACCGCGGTGGCGGGTGAGATCGATGCGCGCGGTTCGTGGCCCGATGCGATGCCGCAGGCCCGGCTCGAACTCTCCGCGTTCGTCGTGCGCCCGCTCGACGGCACCATCGACGACGGTCGTGCGCGACCCATCCTCGGCAACCAGGGCTACGACGACGGATTGATTGGCGTTGAACTCGCCGGCTTCGCTGAACACCGCGTAGGACACGGCCAGCTCGGTGGCGCCACTGGGCACGTCGAGATAGCCGGACAGGCTCGCACCCGCGTCGATGACGGCCTGCGCTGTACCCGCCGCCGGCGGGACGCCCCCGAATGCGCCGGTGACCCTGGCGTCTCCCGTAGCCTGCCAGCCGCGCAGACCGTGCTCGAAGCTTGCATTCGCGGTCAGCGGGCCCGGATCCGCCGCTGTCGTCATCGACGCGCCGTCCCAGGCGATCGGGTGGCCGTTCGTATTCGTCAGGCCGGCCGGGTCGAGGGTCAACGTGGCACCAGATGGAGCGAACTCGCGGGAGAGGAACGCCGCGTGCGTGACGAGTCCGTGGACAGGTGAGGTCATCGCGAACTCGCCGCTCAAGGGCTTCCCGTTGGCCAGGACCCGCGCTGCGCCGAGCTTGACGAGGGTGACCGGCTCGCTGATCACCACCTCGATCGGATCGGCGAGCAGCAGGCGACCGTCGTCGCGGCCGTGCGGACGCTTGAACGACATCGAGGCACGAGGGTCCGCGGCGGCAATGTCGACGGTCGCCGTGAACGCCGCAGTCTCACCGACGTCACCGGTCACGCTCCGACTCTCGCCCGACGCGGTGCCGGTACCGGTTGCGCCGGACAGATTCATGGCCTCAACTCGAGTGTCGTCCAGGGCTGCAGCTGTACTTCGAACGCCTCGAGTCGCAGCCGACCACCCAACACGAAGCCGCTCACTTCGACCATCGGCAGACCGGGAATTGCGCCGGACGCGGCGACGCCGTGAACACGTCCGTAGACCTCTTCGGTGATGACGAGATGCAACTCGAACGGCTTCGAGTCGGCCATCTCGGGCGCCGTTCGATACGTCGGCGTGCACGTGAGACGCAGCGCCAGGTGTTCGCGGCCATCGAGCGCGAACGAGATCGGCACACGCCGGACTTGCGGAAGAGGTGGTTTCGCCCTCGTTCCGAGCCAGCCGGCCTCCGCGTTGCAGCCAAGGGCGGCGCATAGCGCCAGACCGAGCAGCCAGTTCCTGGTCATGCCGAGAATCTCCAGCGGTTCTACAGCGACACAACGTCAGCTCTCGCAGACGCGAACGCCGTCCAACCGATGTCTCGTAGGAATCCCGCCAATCACTGTCGGATTTGCCGCCAACCACCGCTTTGCACCACATGCGGCTTGGCAGCAGTCTTGCGATATCGCAAGCAAGAGGAGATTGCGCATGAAGATGATGCTCGAGATGCCGAACGTGGAAGCCTGTGAAGTCACGTCCTGCGCCTATAACGTCGACGAGGCGTGTCGCGCGCGGGCAATCACGGTCGGCCATGGAATCCATGCCGCCTGCGACACGTTCTTCGTCGCGCAGCCGCACGCGAGCGGTGAACAGGACGCGGGCGTTGGCGCCTGCAAGGTCGCGACCTGCCGGCACAATCACGACTACGAATGCGCCGCCGCGGCGATCCGGGTCGGACTGCACCAGGACCACGCCGACTGCATGACGTTCGCCTCGCGCTGACGCGCGGAGGTAAAGTCCAGGAGTGACCGCCCAGCTGCGCGCGTGGCCCCTCGACTCCGACCCGGCCCTGCGCGCGCTGGCCTCCTGGGGCGCGTGCACGCCGCGGACGGCCGTCCAGTGACTGGCGTCAGGCGCAGGCGCGTCCCGTCCTTCGCCATCACGATCGTGCTCGGCGCGTCGGCACTCGGTGTGGCGCAGGGCGGTCCGGACTCGGCTCGACCTGCCACGAAGCAGTTCGACATGCGCGTGGTGACGTCCGGCCTCGAGAGTCCGTGGGAAGTGACGCTCGGCCCGGACGGCAAGCTCTGGGTCACCGAGCGAAGTGCGCTTCGTATCACGCGACTCGACCCGCAGACGGGCGTGCGCAAGGTGGCGACGACGCTGGAGGCGGTTGCCAGGGCGGCCGGACCCGGAGGCGTGCTCGGGATGGCGCTGCATCCCCGCCTGCTGCAGGACGGCGGTCCCGACTTCGTCTATGTCGCGGTGACCTACGAGGATCGCGTGCGCCCCGCCGACCCGCGCGTGGCGGCCGAGAACAGCCCGTTCCGGCATCTGTATGCGAAGGTCGTGCGGCTGCGATACGAGCGGATCAGCGAGACGCTCGTCGAGCCCACGACGCTCCTCGACGGCCTGCCGGCCGGCAACGACCACATCGCGCTGCGGCTCGCGTTCGCGCCCGATGCCACGCTGCACCTGACCACCGGTGATCAGGGCAATGGCCAGTTCGGCAACTTCTGCAATCCTGCCTTGTCGCAGCGCCTGCCGACCGCCGCCGAGGTCGAGGCACGGGACTGGTCCGCATACGAAGGCAAGACGTTACGGATGACGCTCGACGGCGGGATTCCCGCCGACAACCCGACCCTCGACGGCGTCCGCAGCCACGTGTACACCTACGGGCACCGCAATCCGCAGGGCATCACCGTCGGGGCCGGCAGCGTGTACACGAGCGATCACGGACCGAA
>DATJTM010000243.1:0-6495 GCA_035503395.1 Luteitalea sp. | reverse complement strand
GTGTCGAGTCATGAGGGTCCTTCCTGCCCTGCAGTCTCGACCCGGGTGGCCAGCCGTGTCTTTGCGCCAGCGCAAAGACGCATCGGGCGCGGCGCCGCACACTCGCGCCATGACAACCCGACGCCTTTTCGCCGTGTTCCTGGTGCTGGTCGTGACCGTGGTTCTGGTGCGGACGCGCGGTGCTGCGTCGGTGGATGACACCACGCAGACGTTCCCGGTCACGGGGGTCGTGACGGCGGCCCCGGCCGACGGCCGCGTGATGGTCGCGCACGAAGAGATCCGGGGCTACATGCCGGCGATGACGATGCCGTTCATGATCGACGCCTCAGCGCCGCCCGCCGTTGTCCCAGGGGATCGGGTGCGCTTCGTGCTGCGCGTCTCGGCTGATGCGTCGCGCGCCGAAGCGTTCGAGGTCGTCGGGCACGACGCGGCGGTGGCCGCCGCCTCGAGGACCGCACCCGCCGCGACGGGGGCGCGGCTTCGGCGCGGCGATGCGATGCCGTCCTTCGCGCTGACGACCGAGGCCGGCGCGGCCTTCACCAACGACGACCTGCGGGGCCGTTCGACGGTGCTCACCTTCATCTTCACGCGCTGCCCGGTGCCCGAGTTCTGCCCGTTGATGTCGAAGCGATTCCAGCAGATTCAACGCGAGGTCGTTGCCGACCCGGCACTGCAGAACGTGCGACTGGTCAGCATCACCCTCGACCCGGCGTTCGACACGCCTGCCGTGCTCGCACCGTACGCCAGGGCCATGGGGGCGGCTCCGGATCGCTGGCGGTTCCTGACTGGCAGTGAGGCAGCGATCGGAGCACTCACGCGCGCGTTCGCCGTGCACACGGAGAAGAACGGCGTCTTCCTCGACCACACACTCGCCACCGCCGTCGTCGGCGCCGACGGCCGCATCGTCGAGATCTGGCGGGGCAACGGCTGGAGCGCTGACGAAGTGGTGGCCACGCTGCGCGAGTCCGCTGCCGGCAACGGCATTCCGCCCCCGCCCTTCACGCGATAAGGCCTTTCAAGCCCAGGGCTAGTGGATTCACGTAGTCGCGACTCGTTCACCTTCGCGGCATGCTGCTCGTTTCTCACGGTCGAGCCGGTCCCCGGCTGCCACGAGGTCGAACAGATGCCCTCAGTGTGTGCGAGTGTCACGCGAGCCCTGGCGCTCGTCCTCACCCTTCATGCCGCCGTTGCCCTGGCGCAACCGACGGCCGCGATTCGCGGCGTGGTCCGCGACGCGCAGGGCCAGCCCGTGCCCGGCGCCACGGTCACCGTCACGACGCCGGATACCGGCTTCACACGCGCGACGACATCGGGTGACGAGGGCGGCTACGTGCTCGTCAACGTGCCGCCTGCCCGGGTGAGGGTCGCGGCCAACGCCGGCGGCCTGGGCACGGCGTCCCATGCCGACCTCCCGCTCGAGGTCGGGCAGACGCTCGCCGTCGATTTCCAGCTCGCGCCGGCTGGCGTCCGTGAGCGCGTCGACGTCTCGGCCGCGACGCCGCTGGTCGACACGCAGCGGTCGGTGGTCGACGCCGTCATCTCCGCGAGCGCCATCGAGGCGCTGCCGTTGAACGGCCGCAACTTCCTCGAACTGGCGCTGCTCGTGCCCGGCAATGCCCCGGCGCCCAATTTCGACCCGACCAAGTCGAACACCGTGGTCATCTCGTCGGCCGGCCAGCTCGGTCGCGGCGGCAACGTGATGATCGACGGTGCCGACAACAACGACGATGTGGTGGGCGGCCCTTTGCAGAACGTCACCCAGGAGTCGGTCCAGGAGTTCCAGATCGCGACCAACCGTTTCACGGCGGAGTTCGGGCGTTCGGCCTCGTCGATGATCAACGTCGTGACGCGATCCGGCACCGACACGATGCGCGGGTCGGCGTCGTTGTTCCTCCGCGACCATCGGTGGCAGGGCCTGCCGGCCACCTTCGACCGCCGGTCCGGCAGCGAGTTCCCGTTCGACCGCCAGCAGATCGCCGGCGCCGCCGGTGGCCCGCTCTCACCCGGCCGCGCGTTCTGGTTCGGCGCCGTCGAATACCGCAACCAGGACGGCGCGGTGCTCGTCGGCGAGCGCGACCTCACCTCCCGCACCATCCGTCGCAGCTTCGCCGCCGCTCCGCTCGACGACCTGCTCGGGTCGGGACGCGTCGACTGGCGCCCGTCGGCGATCGATGCGTTCGCATTCCGTTACGCAGGTGAGCGCGCCACGGACACCGGCGCCAGCAGCCTCGATCGCGCCATCGGCTCGGCCTCGTATCGCCAGCGCAGCCGCAACAGCTACCACTCCGGCGTCGGCAGCTGGACCCGCGTGCTGGGCAGCACCGCCGTGAATGCCGCGACCGTCTCCGTCAGCAGCTTCGACAACGCCATCGCACCGGTCGCCGGCGGGCCGCAGTACACGTTCCCCAGCATGCTCGACGGCTCGTCGTTCCGGGTGCCGCAGGGCACGACCCAGACGCGCGTCCAGGTCGCGGACACCCTGTCATGGGTGCGTGGCGGGCACAGCCTCAAGGTCGGCGGTGAATGGCAGCGGGTGGACGCGGCGTTCGATCTCGGCGTCTTCCTCGACGGCCGGGTCGAGTTCGTCGAGGACTTCGCCACTTTCGACCACAACGGCGACGGCCGCGTCGACGACGGCGATCTGCTGTTCGCGGTGACCCTCCGCAGCGGCAAGCCGGACCAGGCGCTGGTGCTGCCCGATGCCGACAACGACCACGTCGCGTTCTTCGTCCAGGACGATTGGCGCGTCCGTCCAGACCTGACGCTCAACGTCGGTCTGCGGTACGAGTTCGACACCGACGTCAAGAACATCAGCCGCACCGGCGACATCAATCCAATCGTCCAGCCGTTCCTGCAGGGTGCCCGTCGCCGCGACATGAACAACCTCGGTCCGCGCATCGGCTTCAACTGGGCGCCGGCCGGCGGGCGCACGAGCGTGCACGGCGGCTACGGCATGTACTACGACCGCATCACGTTGCAGATCCAGTCGCTCGAGCGAGGGCTCGACGGTCGCGCATTGCCGGTCGAAGTGCGGGCCGGCAACGTGTTCTTCCTCGACGAGAACAGCGGACGCTTCCCGCCCTTCGCGCCGTCGACGGCCAGCCCGTTCACCGGCTTCATCCTGCCGGGTGCGGGCGCCTCCGGCATCAACATCATCGACAACCGCCTGCAGAACCCGCGCGTCCAGCAGTTCAACCTCGGACTGCAGCGGGAACTGCCCGGGAACACGGTCCTGCGCGTCGACGGCATCCACTCGTTGGGCACGCACTTCATCATCGGGCGCACCGTCGGTACGGTCTTCAATCCCGTGGTGGGTGGTCCTGACCGCGTCGTGAACCTGGAGTCGAGTGTCAACACGCACTACGACGCACTGCTCCTCAGCGCGGAACGCCGCAGTTCGACCCTGGGGTTCCGCACGTCGTACACGTTCGCCAAGGCGCTCAACTACGCCAACGACGACCAGATTCCATTCGCCAACGGTCCGATCGACCCGACCAACCTGCGGCTGGAGTACGGGCCGACGCCGAACGACCAGCGCCATCGCTTCACGCTTGCGGCCTGGGCGCAGGCGCCCGGCGGCGTGCTGGTGGCGCCGTTGCTGACGCTGGCCTCCGGCGTGCCCATGGACATCCTGATGCCCGACGGGCAGATGCGCGTGCCCGTCTTCCAGCGCAATGCCGGCGGCCGTCAGTTCAAGACCGGCGCCGATCTGAATCGCGCGCTCGAGGCGGTCAATGCGCAGGGCGGTGTCGCCGGGCAACCGCTGCCCTTCGTGCGCGACGATGTGCGCTTCAGCGATGGCTTCTCCTCGCTGGACCTGCGCGTGTCTCGACCGTTCACGCTCGGACGCGCCCGCATCGAACCGATGCTCGAAGTGTTCAACCTGTTCAACGTCACCAACGTGCTCGGCGTCAGCGTGAAGAACTATTCCGGCTACAACAACGTGCTGGTTCGCGACAGCGCCGATCCGCAGAGCCCCGGCTTCCTCCGGTCGTCGTCGTTCGGGCAGGCGGTCAGCACCGCGGGCGGCGTCTTCGGCTCGGGCGGCCCGCGCGCCTTCCAGTTCGGGCTGCGCGCCACCTTCTGATGTCGACACCCGCGGCGCCGCGGGCGCTCACCTTGCCGGCGGCGACCGCCCTGGTCGTCGGTCAGGTGATCGCCGTCGGCATCTTCCTCACGCCTGGCACCATCATCCGCACGCTCGCCTCGCCACTCTGGGTCCTCGGACTCTGGGCGGTGATGGGCGGAATGGCGGTCTGCGGCGCCCTCGCGTACGGCGCTCTTGCCGCCCGCTTCCCGCAGGCAGGCGGAGGCTACGTCTACCTGCGCGAAGCCTACGGGCCGCGCGTCGCCTTCGCCTACGGCTGGAAGTGCCTGCTCGTCATGGACCCGGGCATCACCGCCGCGCTCGCCGCCGGGTTCGCCACCTACGTCGCCTATCTCGTGCCGCTCACGCCGTTCGCCGTGCGCCTCGTGGCGGTCGCACCGATCGCCGCGTTCGCGCTGCTGCACATCACCGGCGTACGCCTGGGCGCCGGTGTCCTGAGCACCGTCGCCGCATTGAAGATCGTGCTCGTCGTCGGCCTGACGGTGGCGGCCTTCCTCAGTCCGGCCGCCTCACTCTCACACTTCACGCCATTCGCCGCCCGCGCCGCAGGATCGCCACCGCTGGCAGGCGCACTGGCAGGCGCGTTCGTTGCCGCCTTCTTCTCGTTCGGCGGCTGGTGGGAAGTGACCAAGATCGCCGGCGAGGTCGCCCGCCCGTCGTGGACGCTGCCGCGCGCGCTCGTCGTCGGCCTGGTGACGGTCACCCTGTGCTACGCATCGGCGACGATGGCATTTCTGGCGGTCGTACCGCCTGGCCAGATCGCGGCCGGCGATGCCGTCGTGGCGCAGGTCGGCGACGCGATCTTCGGGTCGGGCGGCGGAACGGTCGTCGCCCTCATCGTCATCGTCTGCGTACTCGGCAGCCTGGGCGGCATGCAGATGGTCGCGCCGCGACTCTATGTGGCGATGGCGGAGGACGGGCTGTTCCCGAGTGGCGCGGCCGCGAGTCACCCACGCTTTGGCACGCCGGCCCGAGCCATCGCCATCCAGGCGGGGCTCGCGTCCCTTCTCGTGTTGCTCGGCAGCTTCGACAGCATCGTCGCCTACTTCGTGTTCGCCACCGTGGGCTTCATCGCGGCCACCGTGGCTGGTGTCTTCATCCTGCAGCGTCGCAATCCGACGCTCGTCGTGCCTGGCCACCCGTGGACGACGATGAGCTTCATCGCACTCGTCTTTGTGCTGATGGGGTTGCTGGCAGTGAGCCAGCCCGTACAGGCCACACTTGGCGCAGCGGTCGTCGCTGCCGCCTGGCCGGTCCACGCCGTCATGGAGCGACGTCGCCGCTGAGTCGCGACAGCCGCGTGGCGTCACCCGCGAAGTGCGACGCCCCCGTCAGATGGCGTCGGAGATCGACGTGAACGCGAAGGACGAGAGGCGCAACGCCGGCACCATGAATGGCGCGAGCCGAATCGACGGACCGATCGCCTCGACGTTGCCCGGTGCCAGCATCGCCAGCACGCTCTGGTTGAAGCGCAGGTTGCGGACCGGCCGCTGGATAACGCCGTCCTCGACCCACCAGAGCCCGTCACGCGTAAGCCCGGTGAGGACAATCGCGCGCGCATCGACGAGACGGACGTACCAGAAACGCGAAATCAGCAGCCCGCGCGGCATGGTCGCGATCATGGCGTCGAGTTTCGTTGGCGGCTGAGCGCTCTCGACGATGTAGTTGACGGGGCCAGGCGTAGGCGTCTGCTTGCGCTCGCCGGCCCAGAAGCGGCCGTAGGGCAACTGTGCGAGCACGCCGTTCCGGATCAGCGTCAGGCTCGACGCGGGAAGACCCTCGGCGGTCGCGGGCACCGCTGGCAGCTCGGGATGCGCCGGATCACTCCGCATCGTCAGCCGCGAGTCGAACAGGGCCTCGCCGACGCGCGTCTTGCCGTCTTTCGCCGAGAAGGCGCTTCGACCTTCGTCCGCCGTCCGGGCGTCGAGCGCGTCGGCCAGGAATCCCAGGAGGTCGGCAACGGCCTGCGGCTCGAGGATGACGGGGTACGTGCCCGGCTCGATTGGCTTCGGGTCGCGCGAGCGCGCCGCCTTGTCCACCGCCCGCCGTGCGATCTGCGCCACGTCGACCTTCCCCGCGTCGAAGTGATTGCCCGCGGCGTAGCCGGAGCCAGTGCCATCCGGCGTGCGCGCCGTCATGCTGAACTCCGCGTCACTCGTCCGGAAGTAGCGACGATTGCCGTTGGCGGTGGCGACCGCCACCGCGACGGCGTTGGCGGTGTGCACACCCGCTCCGGTGACGGAGGCGGTGCGGCAGGCCGTGAGCACGTCCTGCAGGGCCGACGCACGCGCCGCGAGATCGACGTCGGCCGTCGCCGCGGCAAAGCCGGTGGCGTCGGGATACGTCATCGGGCCGAGCGTCGGGAGGTACTCACGATGGACGGGCGA
>DATJTM010000242.1:0-2618 GCA_035503395.1 Luteitalea sp. | reverse complement strand
CTCGGCTGACGCCGAATGCGATCTCGCTGACCGGCTTTGCGCTGAACCTGGCGGCCGCCGGGCTGATTGTCGGGCGACTCTTCTTTCTCGCCGGAGTGGCCTTCATCGTCGGCTCGATCATGGACACGCTCGACGGGCGCTACAGCCGCATGTCCGGCAAAGGCACTCAGTTCGGGGCCTTCCTTGACTCGACACTCGACCGGCTTGAGGAGGGCATCGTGCTCACCGCGGTCGGCGCCTACTTCGCCTCGCGCCACCAGCAGCTGGCAGTTGCCGCGGTGGTCGCGGCCGTGCTGTTCTCGCTGATGGTCTCCTACACGCGCGCACGCGCCGAGGCGCTGGGCGTGCAGTGCAAGGTTGGGCTGGCGACGCGCCCGGTGCGCGTCGTGATCCTGTCGATCGGCCTGGTGTTCGCGCGCGGCGCCTCGATCGGGCACTTCCAGCTGCTGGCTCCCGCCGTATATGTGCTCGCCGCCCTCAGCCTCGTGACGGTCTGCCAGCGGATCTGGCACGTCCGCCAGGAGCTCCGGGGACCGGCCGGCGGAGCACTGTAGGCGGCGTCGATGGCGCCAGCGCGGCGCGAGGGCTCACTCGGCCGTGGCGCCCGTGAGCGCATCCTCACGGCCGCGGCGGCCCTGTTCGCGCGTCAGGGCTTCAACGCGACCGCCATCAACGAGCTCCACGCAGCGGCCCGGGTGTCGAAGCGCACGCTCTATCAGCACTTCGACTCCAAGGACGATCTGATCCTCGCGTACCTGGCCGCCTACGGCCGCACCGGCCCCACCGAGGCGGTGCTCGGCCGCGACGACCTCGCTGCGCGCACCCGTTTGCTCGAGATCTTCAGCGCGCTGGCCGATCCCGGCACCGTGACCCCGGATCCGCTGCTCGCGGCCGCTACGGAGTTTCCGGATCCGGAGCATCGCGTGCACAGGGCTGCCGCGGAGCTGGCGAAGACGTTCACCGGTCGGCTCGCCGACCTGGCCCGTTCGGCGGGCGCGCGTGACCCCGAACGCACCGCTCAGCGGCTCGCAACCGTCTACGACGGGGCCTGTAGCCGCCTGCTCATCGAGGACGTTGCGACCGTCGTCGACGACGCGTACCTGATGGCAACCGCGATCCTGCGCGACGCGATCGACTGAATCGCGGGCGTTGCCGCGTTCGCGCCTGACCGCCCCAGCCCCTCGGCGCGTCGATCGTCTGCCGTCTGCGCTGTGAAACCAACCGGTTTACTTTACTGTCTTCCGTCTGGGGTCTGAGAACTTTTTGGTACCGTTCGGTGTAACTAAGGCGCGCCTCTCGCGTACTGTCGGTAGCAGCCGGCGTGCCCGCGCCAGCCGAACTTCCAGAAGGGATAGCGATTCGTGACCACTGAACCGACCTCCACAAACGGCTCCGCCGCAGGCCCCGCGCGGTATCAGCGCGAGAAGGTGCGCGTGGCGATCATCGGCACCGGCAACTGCGCGAGTTCGTTCGTGCAGGGCGTCGAGTACTACAAGAACGCCGACCCGGCCGAGCAGGTCCCCGGCCTGATGCACGTCGACCTCGGCGGCTACCACGTCCGCGACATCGAGTTCTCGGCGGCCTTCGACATCGATGTCGAGAAGGTCGGAAAGGACCTCAGCGAGGCGATCTTCTCCGGCCAGAACAACACGCTGAAGTTCGTCGACGAGGTTCCGAACCTCGGCGTCCCGGTGCAGCGCGGAATGACTCACGATGGCCTTGGCAAGTACCTCAAGGAGAAGATCACCAAGGCGCCCGGCCCGACGGCCGACATCGTCCAGATCCTCAAGGACACCAGGACCGACGTCGTCGTCTCCTACCTGCCGGTCGGCTCCGAGCAGGCGACCAAGTGGTACGTCGAGCAGATCCTCGAGGCCGGCTGTGGCTTCGTGAACTGCATCCCGGTGTTCATCGCCGGTGAGGACTACTGGAACGACCGCTTCGTCAAGGCGGGGCTCCCGATCGTCGGTGACGACATCAAGTCGCAGGTGGGAGCGACGATCGTGCACCGCACGCTGGCCCGTCTGTTCCACGACCGCGGCGTCAAGCTGCTGCGCACCAGCCAGCTCAACGTCGGCGGCAACATGGACTTCTACAACATGCTCGAGCGCGAGCGGCTCGAGTCCAAGAAGATCTCGAAGACGCAGGCCGTGACCTCGATCATGGGTCACACGCTGCCCAAGGACGACGTCTACATCGGCCCGTCGGACTACGTGCCGTGGCTCACCGACCGCAAGTGGGCCCACATCCGGCTCGAGGGCCAGGCGTTCGGCGACGTGCCGCTGCAGATGGAGACAAAGCTCGAGGTCTGGGACTCGCCGAACTCGGCCGGCATCGTCACCGACGCCGTGCGCTGCTGCAAGCTCGCGATGAACCACGGGCTCGGCGGACAGCTCGACGGCCCGAGCTCCTACCTGATGAAGTCGCCCAAGAACCAGCGCCCCGATGACGAGGCGCGCGAGGCGACCGAGGAGTTCATCGCCAAGTACTCGCGGGTGCAGACGCCGCAGGCCGATGCGGCAAAGGTGTCAGTCGCCTGACGCCTCGTCGATGCTTCCCTTAGACAACTGTGGGGCAGCTTGCACGCTGCCCCAGGTTGTTTAAGGCTTCGTGGCAAT
>DATJTM010000241.1:0-7070 GCA_035503395.1 Luteitalea sp. | reverse complement strand
TGCGTGACTTCGGAAATCTCGGAGATGACGAGGAAACGCGCGCGGTCGAGCATGCGCTTCTCACGGAAGGAAAGATTCTTCGACTTGCTCAGGTACATCAGGCTCTTCAGCACTTCGACCACGTCGTAGATCGAGCCCGTGCGCATGCGGTCGGAGTTGTCCTTGAACCGGCCTTTCCAGTTCTGGTGACTGTCGATGTTGCCGTCGGACAGCAACCCGTAGAGCCTCTGGATTTCCTCGTCGCACACTGCGCGACGCAGGCCGACGCTGTCCACATTGTTGACGGGCACGAGCACCGTCGTCTCGTTCGCGACCATGCGCAATTGGTAGAAATCGCACACGGTCCCCAGAATCGTCTTGGTCTCGATCCGATCGACAACACCGAGACCATGATTCGGGTAGATGACCTTGTCACCGACCTGAAATGTCACGGGCACCCCTCTCTCCGGATGGTTGCAACGTAGCAGCTACTGTGAGATGCGAGCCGAGAAACCCTGTCAGTATAGCGCAGATGCCTGCCTGTCCGGGCAGGCGGAGCGGACCGCCGGCCAAACCGGGGGTGACTGGCACTCGTCGTAAGGGTGCCGGGTGCTGTCGGAACCCGAGGAGACACGATGCGATTGACGAGGTGGGGAGCATTGGCGGCGGTGGCCGTCGCGGCGGTGGTCGTGGTGGGTATCAGCGCGCGTCCGGCGGGTGCCGGGACGACGACCGCCGAAAGCCAGAGCCTGGCGCCCTACGTGCCGACGCCGCAGGACGTGGTCGATCGGATGCTGGCGCTGGCGAAGGTGGGTGCGTCGGACGTGGTGTACGACCTGGGCTCGGGTGACGGACGCCTGGTCGTCACCGCCGCCAAGAAGTTCGGCGCCCGTGGCGTCGGCATCGACATCGACCCGGCTCGCATCGCCGAGGGCAAGGCCAACGCCACCAAGGAAGGCGTGGCGAACCTCGTCGAGTTCCGTCAGCAGGACGCGCTCGAGGCCGACCTGTCCAAGGCCACGGTCGTCACCCTATACCTGCTCTCGTCGTCCAACGTGAAGCTCCGGCCCCGCCTGCTCAGTCAGCTGAAGCCGGGCGCCCGGATCGTGTCGCACCAGTTCGGCATGGGCGACTGGCCGCCCGACAAGGTCGAGACCTTCACGGACGCCAACGGCACGAGCCGCACGCTGTACATCTGGACCGTGGGCGCGAACTCGCCGAAAAGCAACTGACGCCGGACGGCTTCGTCCGGCGCCTCTCCTCCTGTACACTGCATCCGCTCGCCCGCTTGGCGGAATTGGCAGACGCAGGGGACTCAAAATCCCCCGGGGGCAACCTCATCTCGGTTCGAGTCCGAGAGCGGGCACCACTCTCTCCTTCTCTTCTCCAATGCAAACGACGGCCGGTCGGAGCCTGTCGTGACGGCCAGCGCCGTGTCGGGAGTGCCGATGGGCACACGGCTGCGGACGCTGCGTGGCCTGGCCGGCTACCGTTGTGGGCACACCGGCAGTTGCTGTCGCGCCGGCTGGCCGATTCCGGTTGAAGCCGCGCCACTCGCCGTGCTGCATCGCGCCGCGGCCGGCGGTCGCCTCCCTCCGACCCCCGACCCGTGGCTCGTGGATGACCGCATATTAGGTCATACGCAAGATAACGACTGCTCTTTCCTCGACCGCACCGCGCTCGCGGCATCCCGCGGCGGCTGTCGAATCGAACAGACGTTGGGCACGGAGGGTCTGCCCTTCAGCTGCAGGCAGTTCCCCCGCGTGCTCCTCGCCGACGGGCGCGGCTGGCACGCGACGTTGTCTGCGTGGTGCGGCACCGCGGCGGCCCTGCTGACGGCACCAGTCGATAACTCTGAAAGTTTTCTGGCGTACGACCACATCGACGTCGATCACCGTGTCCACGTCGAATTTCTCGACGCCCGGGGCGCCTGGCCGCCCTTCCTGAGGCCTGGTGTCCTGGCGGGTCTGGCGGCCTACGACGCGTGGGAAGCGCGAGTGCTGGAGCAGTTTCTTGCGCCAGTCGGCTGCCGAACGCACCGGATGACCGAGGCACTGTGGGCCCTTCTGCAGTGGACTGAGTGGGTCCGAGGCTGGAGCAGCCACGACGGCGACCTCACGGTCCGCGTCCTCCGACCATGGGCCGCACGAACCGGCCACGTAGTTCACATCGTCAATGCCGTGACGACTCTCGATGTTCTCCTGCAAGACCTAATTTCCCGCGTCCCCGCCGAATGGCGGCCGGCAGCATGGCCGGAGGGCCTTACGGATACTCAGGCCAAAGGCGGGCCATTGAACCGGAATCACGCCGACGAAGTACTCGCCCGCTATATGGCCACCCGGCTCGTGGGATCGTGGGTCGCCTATCAGGGTCAGGGGCTCCGCTCGGTGCTGGCATCACTGATCGTCTCTCATGCGCTGGTCGTTCGCGCACTCTCCGCTGCTGGCCAACCCGTGACACTTGGTCGTATGACCTCTGCAATTCGAGCGGCCGACTGGCTGAGCCTCCATCTGCTCGACCGCGATGTATGGGCAGCGTACTGCTCCTCCTTCGAGGGCACCGACGGCGCGACGCGTCTGGCGTCGTTGGTGCGTGCCGCAGGCACCGCCGCCGACGGGCTTCAGTGGAGCCTCGAGCCTTGAGGTCGGCGCGTCGAGCCCTTCAGCCTCTGCCGTCGACGTGCCCGCGCTGCGCCCGACGCGTGCGTTGAAGCGCTTCTGGCCTACTGACCGCGAGGCTGAAGCTTCTCGAGTGCGGCCTGGGCTTTCTTGCGATCGCGCGCCACCTCGGCGAGGTCGCGGGTGACCGCATCCCGGCTTCGCGTCCCAGCCTCGACGACGGACCGCGCTGCGTCCATCTCCCGCGTCGCCGCCGCCACCGCCGCCTCGGCCGCCGTCAGCCGCTCCGCCGCTGCCGCCAGCCCACGCTCGAGTTCCGCCACCCGCTCGGTGACCGCGCCTTCGCGCTCCAGGAGTTCGGCCACACGCGCCTCGGCCTGCGCGATCCGCGGATCCGGCTTGGCCGGCACAGTGGGCGCCCCCGAACCCGGCGCCGCGCGGCGGGAAACGACCTCGAAGCGGCGAACCGGGGCGGCCGGGGTTTCGGGCAGGACGAGTCCGGCCAGGGCTGCCAGACCCGGAAGTTCGACGTCGGTCGTCAGCAGGCCATGCGCCAGGCGCCCGTCGGCGCCGTGGGCGGCGATCGCCTCGAACGACGCACGTACCTGTGCGAGGACGGCCTCACTCGCGCTGTCGCCGGCGTCGCGGGCGATGGCCTCGGCGCGGGTCACGGCGGCCCGCACCGCCTGATCGCGGCGCGCGAGCGTGTCGCTGAGGTCGGCGGAGTCCTGCCCGAGCAGCCGTGCCTGCTGGACGGTCCGTGCCGCCGTCCCTGCGTCGAGAACGGCGTCGTACGTCTTCCGCGCCCGCCAATAGACCTGGTTGACGAGCCAGGCCGCGCGCGACGGCTTGGCGGCGACGGCCAGGCGTGCCGCCACCTCCTTGTGCCCCGTCTTCTTCAACTGGGCGACGAGCGACGTGCGCATCGACACGAAGTCGGCAAACGGCGCCTGGTACAGCGACGTGATCGCCGCCGTCGAATCGACGATCGGGGTGTCGTCGGGTGGGCGTCGCGCCATCAGCAGAGCGCCAGCCCTTCGGCCCGCAGCCAGGCCCGGGCATCGGCGTAGTCGGGGCACACGCTCTCCACCTGCGCCCAGAAGCGCGGCGAGTGATTCGGTTCCCGCAGGTGCATCAGTTCATGGAGCAGCACGTAGTCGCACACCGCCGCCGGCATCTGCAGCAGGCGCCAGTTGAGCGCGATGTTGCCATCGCGTGAGCACGAACCCCATCGTGACCGCTGACTGCGAACGGTCACACGGGCCACCGCGAGTCCATGCAATGCCGCCAGATCGAGCAGGCGCGGCGGCAGCTCGTCGGCCGCGCTCGCGCGCATGAGCGGCTCGAGCACCGGCCGGTAGTCCTCGCGCGGGGTCGACGTCACGGTGATGTCGCCGCACCGCACCTGCACACGGCCTTCCCCCTGCGCCGTCACGTCGATGCGGCACGGGGTGCCCCGCCACCAGATACGCTGTCCGGCACGCCAGCGCGGGTCACGTCGCGTCGTCTCGAGTTCCTGCCGGCGATCCGCGATCCAGCCCGTACGCGTCCTGACGAACGCCTCGGCCTCACGCCGCGAGCCGTGGCGAGGAATCGTGACGCGCACGGAGGCGTCGGGCAGCACGCGCAGGATGTAGCGGCGCGCCCGTCCGTTGCGGACGAAGATCGGCGCCAGCGGTGGCGCCACCACTGGCGGCGCGTCGCCGCTGGTGATCGCCTCGTGGCATTCGCGCCACGGCAGCGAGAGCTGCGACGGTCGCGTCACACCTGCTCCTTGAGCAGGGAGGCCACCAGTTCCTGCGCGCGCGTGAACACGCTCCGGCGACTCCACTCGGCCTGGTCGACCGGCTGGCTCTCGGCGAGATCGTCTTCGAACACCTCGGTCATGGCGGACACGAACGTCTGGTCACACAGGCACACGCTCGTCTCCTCATTGTGCGCGAACGAACGGTTGTCGAAGTTGCTGGTGCCGACCGTGCACCAGCAGCCATCGACGAGCATCACCTTCTGATGCAGCATCGACTGGTGATACTCGTACAGCTTCACGCCGCCGTTTAGCAACACCCCGTACAGTCGCCGGCTGTTCTGCCGCGCCAGCCAGTTGTCGGTGCGTCGTCCACTCACGAGCACGCGCACCTGCACCCCGCGAGCGGCCGCTTCCACCAGCGTGTCGATCGCGGTCTCGTCGGGCACGAAGTACGGATTGACGATGTCGATGCGGCGACGGGCGGACACGATCGCGAGGTAGTACATCAGGCGCGCGGCGGAGGCCCCGGCGTCGGGTGAGCTGTGAATGACCTGCAGCGCCACCGCCCCATGCGGCTCGACGGTCGGGAAGAACGCCTCGCCCTGAATCACTTCGCCCGTCGTGCGCAACCAGTTCTGCGCGAACCCGGACAGCAACGTCGAGGCGGCCGGTCCCTCGAACCGGAACATCATGTCGCGCCACTCGTCGGGCGGCGTGGCGGAGCCGCGCCAGTGGTCGGCGATCCCGGCGCCGCCGGTGAACCCGATGCGGCCATCCACTACCAGCGTCTTGCGGTGTGTACGATTGTTGAAGCGACCGACCGTGTACCAGCGGATGGGGGCGTACCACGCGATTTCGCAGCCGGCGTCGGTGAGCGCGCGCCACATCGTGTCACCGAGCGTCGCCGAGCCGACCGAGTCGAGCAACAGCTTGACCGGCACGCCGGCGCGGGCCCGCTCCGTCAACGCCTCGCAGAATTCATCGGCCGTGGTCCCGGGCCAGAAGATGTACTGCTCGATGCAGACCGACCGCGTCGCCCCCCGAATGGCGGCGAGCATCGACGGATAGAACTCGTCGCCGTTGTTCAGCAGCTGAATCGTGTTGCCCGGCACGAGCGATGCCCCGGTCACGCCGGCCAGCGTGTCGAGGAACGCCGGCGATCCGGCCGGATCGATGCGGTCGAGCCCGAGCCGCGGCGGCCGCTCCGCCGTCCGCAATACGTAGGCCACGAACGAGACGGCGAGCATGCCGGCGGCCCACCCGTAGCGGTCGTCGATGAGAAACCAGCCGGTCAGCAGCGCCCACGGCTGCCAGAGCCAGATGGTCTGCCGGATGCGCGTGCTCAGCCACGGCCGGCCACGTTCGCGGCGCGACTGCTGCAGGGTGCGCCAGTGACGCGGAATCGGACGCTGACGGAATGCGTGCGGCCGACTGCGCGGGTGTATGGGGCGAGACGACGTCACGGGAGGCATCGGGACGGGGCGAGGCGCTTGTGTATCATCGCGGCGTGTTTGCAATCAACGCCATCCATACGCTGGCCTTTGCCGGCGTCGTGCTGTTTGCCGGCTATGCGATCCGGCGGCAGTTCGGGTGGCTGGCCCGGCTGAACATCCCGGCGCCCGTGGTCGGCGGCTTGCTCGTCTCGATCGCGATGGCCATCGGCCACGCCCGCGGGCAGGAGCCGTTCGTCTTCGACGACATGCTCCGGCAGCCGCTGATGATCGCGTTCTTCACGAGCGTCGGCTTCGGCGCCAGCGTCTCGTTGCTGCGCCGTGGCGGTCCGCTCGTGATGCTGTTCCTGGTGGCGTCGTCGGTGTTCACGGTCGCGCAGAACGTGCTCGGCGTGATGGCCGCGCGCCTGTTGGGGCAGCCGCCACTGTTCGGCGTCCTTGCGGGTTCGGTCACGCTGGCAGGCGGGCCGGCGACGGGCCTCGCCTTCGCGCCGCTGTTCGAACAGGCCGGGGTGGCTGGCGCCGAGACGATCGCGGTCGCCGCCGCGATGGCCGGCATCGTATGTGGTGGACTGCTGGGCGGCCCGGTCGGCACATGGCTCATCGAGAAGCGGCTCCATCGCGGCGTGGCACCGACGCCGGACGCACCGACCGTCGTCGCGCAGCACGTGGTCGAGGAGGCACTGCCTGGCGCGTCGGCCGCGCCGTCCGGCGAGGACCGCGAGGCGTACGCGCTGATGAAGGCGACGGCGCTGATCTTGTTCGCGATGTGGGTCGGAGCCGCCGTGAGCAACTGGCTGACGGCGCATGGCGTGGTGCTGCCCGCCTACATCGGGGCGATGTTCGTGGCGATCGTGCTGCGCAACCTCGACGAGCTGACCGGCTGGTTCGGCATTTCGCAGGCACTCATCGACGACCTGGGGACGGTGGCGCTGGCCTTCTTCATCGTCATTGCGTTGATGACCCTGAAGCTGTGGCAGCTGGCCGGCCTCGCCTTGCCGCTCGCCACGCTGCTCGTCCTGCAGGTCGCGTTCATCGCCCTCCTCGCGCCACCCGTGATCTTCCGCCTGATGGGCCGCGACTATGACGCCGCCGTCATGGCCAGCGGCTTCATCGGCTTCATGCTCGGCACGACCGCCAACGCGATGGCCAACATGGAGGCGATCGTGCAGAAGTATCGCGCGTCGCCGAAAGCGTTTCTCGTGGTGCCGATGGTCGGCGCGTTCTTCATCGATTTCACGAACGCGCTGATCATCACGGCGTTTCTGAACTGGT
>DATJTM010000240.1:0-9675 GCA_035503395.1 Luteitalea sp. | reverse complement strand
CCATGAGCATTCCACGCACTGCCATCGACCGCCCGGTCACGATGTTCATGATCAGCGCGGTCATCGTGCTGCTCGGCTCGATCTCGCTGGTCCGGCTGCCGGTCGACCTGCTGCCCGATCTGGCGTTCCCGAGCCTCACCGTCCGCGTCACCTATGCCGGCGTCGGGCCGCGCGAGATTGAAGAGACGATCACGCGCCCGATCGAGCAGACCGTGAGTGCCGTCGCCGGCCTCGATCAGCTGAACTCCACGTCGTCGGAAGGCAGCAGCACGGTCCGCCTCAACTTCGTGTGGGGCACCGACCTGGGTGAGGCCGCCGATGACCTGCGCAGCCGCATCGATCGCATTCGCGGCCGCCTGCCCGAGGACGCCGACCCGCCGGTCATCTTCAAGTTCGACTCCTCGTCATGGCCGATCATGACGCTCGCCGTGGAGGGCGAGATGGACCCGGTGGCGCTGCGCGAACTGGCGGAGCGCACGCTCTCGCCGCGACTCGAGCGCGTCAACGGCGTGGCGGCAGTGAGCGTCCAGGGTGGCCTGCGGCGACAGATTCGCGTCGACCTCTCCCGCGAGAAGATCACCGCGCTCGGCCTGCCGGTCGACCGCATCGTCCAGGTGCTGCGGACCGAGAACCAGAACATCCCGGTCGGCGAGATCAACGAGGGCTCGCTCACCTACCTCGTTCGCAGCCCCGGCCAGTTCAGCAACCTCGACGAGATCCGCAACCTCGTGATCCTGACGCGGGCCGGCGTGCCGGTGTACATGCGTGACATCGCCGAGGTCAAGGACGGCACGCAGGACTTCCGTCAGTTCACGCGCGTCAACGGCAAGCCTGGCGTGCAGATGCGGATCACCAAGCAGTCGGGCGAGAACACCGTGGCGATCTCGGAGGCCGTGCATCGCGAGGTCGCGCGGATCAACCGCGAGGTGCCCGGCGTGCAGCTGACGGTGTCGAACGACAGCGCGGTGTTCATCGAGCAGTCGATCGCGTCGGTTCGCGAAGCCGTCATGCTCGGCTCCGTGCTCGTCATCCTGATCATCTTCCTCTTCCTGCGCAGCTGGCGGTCGACGCTGATCATCTGCACGTCGATTCCAATCTCGATCATCGGCACGTTCGCGCTGCTCTACTTCGGTGGCTACACGCTGAACACGATGACGTTCGGCGGCCTGGCCCTCGGCGTCGGCATGATCGTCGACGCGTCGATCGTGGTGCTGGAGAACACCGAGCGCCATCTCGCGCTTGGCAAGTCGCGCAAGCAGGCGGCCGTCGACGGCAGCGAGGAGATCTGGAGCGCCATCCTCGCATCGACGCTGACGCATGTGGCGGTGTTCGTGCCGCTGTTCTTCCTGACCGGCTTCTCCAGCGTCCTGTTCAAGCAGCTGTCGGTGGTCGTGGTCTTCTCGTTGCTGATGTCGCTGTTCGTCGCGGTGACGCTCGTGCCGGTGCTGTGCTCACTGGTCATGACCGAACATCAGGACGAGCACGAGCGGACCGGTGTGGCCGGCTGGCTGTTCCGCACCAGCGGTCACTTGCTCGACGGACTCGACAACCAGTACGCCCGCTTCCTCGGCACCGCGTTGCGTCACCGGCCGACGGTGATCGCGATCGGCACGGCGCTGTTCGCGCTGTCGATCTTCCTGTTCCCGCTCCTGAAGTTCGAGTTGATGCCGCAGACGGACGAAGGCGAGGTCCGGGTCGACCTCGAGCTGCCCGTCGGCACGCGCATCGAGCAGACGCAGGTGGCGCTGATCGACATCGAGAACCGCATCCGGCAGGCGGTTCCGGAGTTGGTGACGCTGATTTCCCAGGGTGGCGGCGGTGGCGGTGGCTGGGGCGGCACGAGTACGCACCGCGGCGACATCACCGTGCAGCTGAAGCCGAAGGCGCAGCGCACGCGCTCCAACGAGGCGATCGCACAGGACCTGCGTCGGCAGCTGACCGGCATACCTGGCGTGATCACCCGCGCCCGCGCGTCGGGCGGCTCGCAGCTGAACTGGATTCTCGGCGGTGGCCAGGACGCCCGTCTCTCGCTCGAGATCCGCGGGTACGACTTCGACGATGCCCAGCGACTGGTGCGCCAGTCTGAAGCGCTGCTGCGCACCGTGCCCGGCATTGCCGATGTCCGCAAGGGCCGCGAGGACGGCCGTCCTGAACTGGCCGTGCGCGTGGATCGCGACAAGGCGGCGCTCTTCGACCTGAGCGTGACGAGCGTGGCCGATACGCTGCGGACGAACGTCGCCGGCACGCAGGCCGCCTTCTTCCGCGAACGCGGCCAGGAGTATCCGATCGTCGTGCGTCTGCGCGAGGAGGACCGTGGCCGCATCTCCGATGTCGGCGACGTGCTGGTCAGCGCCCCAGGCAATCGAGTGGTGCCGGCCCGCAGCCTGCTGACCGTGGAGCCCGAGAACAGCCCGGTCGAAATCGAGCGCAAGAATCAGGAGCGCATCTTCCGGGTGAATGCCGAACTCGAGGCGAGCTTGTCGGAGGCCGTGGCCGCGGTCGAGAAGCGCCTGCCCGAACTCGATGTGCCGCAGGACTTCGGCGTCGGCTTCGGCGCCGAGCTGGAGGAACAGATCAAGGCGTTCACGCAGCTGCGCTACCTGCTGATCCTCGCGGTGGTGCTGGTGTACGCGGTGATGGCGTCGCAGTACGAGTCGTTCCGCGACCCGTTCATCATCATGTTCTCGATCCCGCTCGCCGGCATCGGCGTCGTCGGCACGCTCCTGCTCACCAACACCACGTTCAGCCTGCAGGCCTACATCGGCGTCATCATGCTCGCCGGCATCGTCGTCTCCAACGCCATTTTGCTCGTCGACTACACGTCGACGCTGCGCAAGCGCGACGGCATGGAGCTGTTCGAGGCGGCCACGACGGCCGGACGCACCCGCCTGCGGCCAATCGTCATGACGACGCTGACGACGATCCTGGGCCTGGTGCCGATGGCATTCGAGATCGGCGAGGGCGCCGAGTTGCAGGCACCGCTCGCGCGCGTCGTGATCGGCGGGCTCGTCGCCTCGACGTTGATCACGCTGGTGTTCGTGCCGACCCTCTACACGATCTTCGAACAGGGCCTGAAGGGCCTGCGCCGCACGCCCGCCGCCGCATCGTCGGACGGCGAAGAGCTGGCGCGCGGGTAGAAGCCTCTCGTCGCCTACGGCCTCCAGCCTGCAGCCTACCTGTCACGGGTAGGCTGTAGCCCGTAGCCTGTAGGCCTATCGTTCCTTCGTCAGCAGCGCGTTGAACACCATCTTGAAGGTGCCGTGGGTCTGCGCGCGGTTCTGCGGACGGAAGCCGATCAGCACGACCTGCCCCTTGCCCTGCTTCACCGCCACTGCAGCGGCCTTGCGCGCGATCACCTGCTCGCCGAGCAGCCAGCCGCTCTGAAGCAAGTCGCGCTCGACGTAGGTGGCGAGGATCGAGACGTCCTGGCTGCGGTCGGTCGAGGTCAGCTCGAACGCCTGGCTGCCCGACATGAAGAGCGCCAGTCCCTCGGCCGGCATCCCGAACGCCAGCGGCTGGTCGTGGGCATAGCGCACTCGCAGCGTCGACCCCGGTGACCAGAACTCCTTCGAAGGCACCCCGGCCACGACGTTGCGCAGCGGCAGGCTGAAGCGCTGGATAGGAAGATCGGCGGCCTGGCCGAACGTGACGAGCGTACCGCCTGCGTCGACGAACGCCTGCAGCGCCTTCACGCCGTCGGCGCCGAAACCGCTACGGAATTCAGCGGGCGTCAGCCGCTGCGCCGCGCCACCGCCCTCGCCGCCTTCCCCAGCGCCGCCCTGCCGCCCGGCGGGTTCGTCACCCGTCATCGCCGTCACCGAATCGGCCGGCAGCACGATGACGTCGAACTTCGCGTTGAGGCCACCAGCCTTGAGGTCGGCGTCCTTCACCGACGTGTAAGGCACGTCGAACTGCTCGAACAGCAGGCGCGTCCAGCCCTCGTCCATGTTGCCGCCGCGATAGCGCTGGAACAAGCCGATGCGAGGCGCCGCGAGTGTCGCCATGTTGGCCGGCGCCGGGTTGGTCGCCGCCGCGAATTCCACACCGGCCTGCTTCGCGATCGCCGCATGGTCGCCAGGCGGCACGAGGAAGTCACCGGCGCGCACACGGCCATCCGTCGTGCCTTCCTTCGCGCGTCGCACGGGCACGCCCTTGCCGAGGAGGAGGAAGGCCGCGCGGTAGCTGTCGTTCCAGCGGCCGTCGAGGATGTAGCCATGCGGTGCCGACGGGGCCACCGTCGATGGCGCCGGCAGGTGCGCGGCGAGCTTCGTCAGGGGTGCGTTCACGGTTTCGGCAACCGGCTCGCTGCGGATGCCCATGAACTCACCGAACGTGTCGGTCGACATGTCGTAGGGGCGGATCGGATTGCCCTCGCGGTCGCGCGTGTAGGTGTTGTCGGGATAGAACGTGCGCCCGAGCATCCAGCGCACCAGCGCCTGCTTGGGCTGCGCCATCGACACGACGAACGAGCCAGGGCCGAACGCACGGCCGTCGACAACGAAGGCAGCCTTGCTCTCATGCACTTCGACGCCCGAGTCCATCAGCATGTTGACCAGCTTGCGGGCGGTGAGCTGGTCGTGCTGACCAGCGCCGATCACGTAGGCCTTCACCTTGCCGGCCTTGCCGCGCTCGACCTGCCGCGACGCCTTCAGGAACATGTTGCGGAGCACCGTCTCGCGGTTACGCGCCGCGAGGTCGACGGTCGCCCACGCCGCGATCTTCTGCTGTTCGACGATGTCGCGGACGCGCCACCAGCCGCCCGGCCATACGCTGGGCATGTTGGTCTGCGACTCGTATTCCGGCAGGTTACGCGGACCACCGCGCAGCTGGTCGGGGTGCAGGAACATCGGCGTCGCGAGGCGCGCACTGGCCGACTCGGTCAGCATCCCGGCGATGTTGTGGAACGGCGTGATCCAGTGGAAGCCCATGTGCCCCCAGCCGGAATAGATCGCCGCGCCGACGACGCCGGTCTTGCCGGCGGCTTCGAGCTGCGTGCCCATGTGCGCGCCCCACCACGCCATCTCGCGCCAGACGATCGGATCGCCGTCGGGGCGAATCGGCTCGGCGTAGGGCGGGATGTAGAGCCGCGCGTTGGTCGCACCCATCTGATGGTGATCGACGTACGCCTGCGGCATCCACTCGCGATAGAGGATCTTTGCGAGGTTGCGCGACTCGGGGAGGTTCAACGCGAAGCCGTCACGGTTGTTGTCGTGTCCGGCGTACTTCTGGTACAGCCACGGGAGCGGCGCCGCCTCGTGCTCGGTGCCGACGTACTTCATGTACCAGTCGGCAATCATCTGCGTGCCGTCGGGATTGATCGACGGGACCACGATGCTGATCACCTCGTCGCGGATGCGGGTGGCCTCGGCGTCGTTGCGCGTGAGGCTGTCGTGCACGAACTCCGCGGCCGTCTGCGCCGCGGCGACCTCGCTCGAATGCAGCGCGAACGTCTGGATGATGACGGCCTTGCCAGTGGCGATCGCGCGATCGACATCGGCCTGCGCCGCGCCGCGCGGATCGCCGAGCACCGCGTTCATCTTGCGGAAGTCTTCGAGCCTGGCGAGGTTGGCCGGCGACGAAATGAACAGCGCGATGTATGGCCGTCCCTCACTGGTCTTGCCCAGTTCGACCAGCTTCATGCGGTCGGTGGCCTTCGCGAGCGTCTGGTAGTACTCGTGCAACTTGTCCCAGGCGGCCAGCTTGCGGTCGGCCCCCATGCGGAAGCCGAAGAACTGTTCGGGCGTCGGCAGGGCCGCCTGTCCCTGTGCCGCGGCCTCCATGGCGAAAGGGGTCATGAGCGGCACGCCGGTGGTCGCGGCCGCGCACGAGAGCGCGGCGGCCAGCCGGAGCAGGGACAGCGGTCGGGTCGGAATCATGGCGCATATTACGCCGCGATACGTGCAGATGCTTCGTACGTGGACGACGTGTTCTCTCTCGACGCGTAGCCGTCGACCTTCAGGTCGACGGTCAGTCGTGAGCCAGCGCGTCGAGCTGAAGCTCGACGCCTACGTCCGGGAGAGGAGTCTTCGACGGCCGACGGCGATTGACGACGGCCCGTCCTTGTCAGTCGAGCTGATCGCGGAGCTGGACGACGGTCATCCCCGAGACGGGATCGACCCAGTCGCCGGCAACTTCGGCGAGTGGCTGAAGGACGAACGCTCGCTCGCGGAAGCGCGGATGCGGCACCTGCAGGCCCGGTTCGTCGATGACGAAATCGCCGTAGAGAATCAGGTCGCAGTCCAGCGTGCGCGGCGCGTTGGGGAACGGCCGATCGCGGCCGGCCGCCTTTTCGATGGCGAGCAACGCCTCGAGCAAGGGACCAGGCGCCAGCTGCGTGGTGCCGACGACGACTTCGTTGAGGAAGTCCGGCGCGTCCGCCGGCCCGCCGACCGAAGCGGTCTCGTAGCGCGCCGAGGCCACGGCGCCGCTCAGCAGCGCCGCCAGCCGATCTTCTGCGTCGTCGAGGAGGAGGTCGCGATCGCCGAGGTTGCTGCCGAGGGCGATCGCGACAGGGACGCGGGCTATTCCACCCAACGGACGGGCATGACGCCGTCGCCGGTGCTGGCGCCTTCCATGCGGCGGCCCAGGAGGTCGTCGCGGCCCTGCACGGCGTACTCGAAGAACCGCTGGTGCTCGCGCATCTCGCCGAGCATCAGCGTCAGCATCGTGCGGTGGCGGGCGTTGGTCATCGCCTGCACCTTCGGCGTCCACCGCTCGATGAAGGCCTGCTGCTGCCGTACGTCGTCCTGCAGCACGGCCTCTTCACGCTTCTTGCCCTTGCCGCCCGGCACGTCCAGCGCGGTGATCGACGTCTCGCCGGTGCCGCCGAGATCCTCGATCGCCTTGCGCACCCACTGCAGGTGATGCTCCTCGCGCCCGACGACGTTCTGGTAGGTGTTGTTGAACTCGTAGTCGGCGATCACCTGCGCGCCCTTGATGTGGCGATCGAACAGGGTCAGCCGTTCGCGATAGAGCTCCTGCAACAGCGACAGCGTGGCGGCGGCCTTCACTTCTGTTTCTCCTTGCAGCTGATGCAGACGCGGGTCCAGGGAATCGCGCGCAGTCGGGCGGCGGAAATTCCCTCGCCACAATCACGGCACACGCCGTACGTGCCCCGGTCGATCCGTTCGAGTGCTTCCTCGATGGCCTGGAGGATCTTGGCATCGGTCGACCGCAACTTGAGGGCGATGTGCACCTCGTTGATGCCGTCGGCCTGGTCGGCCATGTCTCCCTGGCGGCTGTTGCCCATCATGGAGCCGATGGGCTTGAGGCCCTCACCCGCGATCAACTCGCGTCGCTTCTTGAGGAGGGCTTCCTGGAACTCCGACATATCCACCGTGGGCAACTCCCCTCCTGCGCACGTCTCAGCAGGAAGCTAATCGCCGCATGTTAGCACCTCTGCCCCCGCCGGCGGCGGCCCGGCCGGACGCGCCATGGATGGGCTCGGAGAGTCCCCTATTCGGCCCTCAGCACCGCCAGCGGACGCCGGCGGACGACGTCGAGGCTGGCCACCACGCCGACCACGCCGACCATGAGCGCGGTCAGGACGACGCCCATCACGACGGTCGCCGGCGCCGGCTGCCACTCCATCTCGAACAGGTAGCGCGAGACCGCCCATGACAGCACCAGCGCACCCAGCGCCCCGACCATCCCGCCGAGGGCGCCCAGTCCGAGGTACTCGAGCGCGACCATCGCCGTGATCGTCCGTGGCGTCGCGCCCAGGGTCTTCAGGATGGCCGATTCGTAGAGACGCTGGAACCGCGTCATCGCCACCGAGCCGACGACGATCAGGATGCCGCTGAACAACGCCAGCCCGCCGACGGCCGTCACGGCCAGGGTGACGTTGGCGAGGATGCCCTGCGCCGTCTTGACGACCTCCCGCACGTCGACCGCCGACACGTTGGCATGGGCCGCCACCAGATCGCGCTGCAGCCTGGCGCGGGCATCTGGCGTCTCGGGTCCGCGCAGCACGCCCATGAAGCCATGCGGCGCCTTCTCGAGCACGCCGGGACGGAAGACGAACATGAAGCCGCCGGAGCGGACGTCGTTCCAGTCGACGTTGCGGATCGACGTGACGCGTGCCTCGATCACGCGGCCGAGGATGTCGAAGCGCACGACGTCGCCCATCTGCAGGCCGGCGTTGCGCCGCAGGCCTTCCTCGATCGACACCTCTGGCATCGTGCCCGCCGCTGCGGGCCAGAACTCGCCCTCGACCAGTTCCTCGTTCCGCTCGAGTCCCTGGCGATAGGTGATCACGAACTCCCGGCCCAGTCCCTGCCGCCCCTGCACACCCTCGACATCGTCGACACGCGCGTTGGGGCCGCGGACGCCCGTCACGCGCGCCCTGAGCACCGGGATCAAACGAAGGCCGGCGGCGCCTGGCGTATTCGCGACGACGCGCTCGATGTCGGCGGCCTGATCGCGCTGGACGTCCAGCAGGAACATGTCGGGCGCATCGGGCCGCAGTTCGAGCGAGAACTGCTGGAGCAGCGTCTCCTGGACCAGCCGGACGCCGAGGATGAAGAAGGCCCCGAGGCCAACGGCCAGCAGGATGACGCGCGTCTGGTTGCCCGGCCGCGCCAGGCTGAGGACGGCGTGACGGAGGGCGAACACGCGCGAACGTCGCAAGGGTCGCACGGCCCGCACGACCAGCGCCGCCGCGCCAAACAGCACGACGGTGATCGCGAGCAACCCGAGCGAGACGATGACGCCGGCCCGCAGCGATGCCGCCTGCCATGAGGCCACAGCCGCGAGTGCCAGGCCGACGATGGCCACCGTGCCCCACTGCAGCCAGTCGATGCGCCGGAACCGACCGCCCAGCGAGGTGCGCGCAGACTCGTCGCGCAGCAGCCAGAGCGGACGCACGCGACGCACTTCGAGGAGCGGTACGAGCGCGAAGAGCAGCGACACCAGCACGCCGACCGTCACCGCCTGCACGGAGGCAGGCAGGGTGAGACGCGCGTCGAGTTGATCGAGTCCGAAGAGGCCGCCGGGCAGGAAGCGGAGCGCAATGCCGCCCAGCACGAGGCCGAGCAGGCTGCCGAGCAGACCCAGCGTCGCCACCTGGGCGAGATAGATGCCGAGAATCTGCCGGCTCGTCGCCCCCAGGCACTTCATGACGGCGATGCTGCGGATGCGCTGCCCGATGAAGACACGGGTCACGCTCCAGACGCCGATGCCGCCGAGCACCACCATCACGAACCCGATCAGCGACAGGTAGTTCTCCGACACGCGGAGGTCCTCGCCGAGGCGATCCTCCGTCGACCGGTACGAGCGCGCGCTGACGAAGCTGCCGCGGAACTGATCGCGCACCGTCGTCACGAGCCCTTCGATGCCCGACTCCTGCACCTTCATCAGGATGGCGAACCGAACCCGCGCGCCGAACGACAGCAGACCGGTCTCTTCGAGGTACGCGCGCGAGATCAGCACGCGAGGTCCGAGGCTGAACATGCCGACGCGACGGCCGGGTTCGCTCTCGATCACGCCGCGAATCGTGAACGCCGTGTTGCCGATGCGCACTTGCTGTCCGACCTCGACGCCGAGCTGCACGAGGAGTTCAGGCCGCACCAGCACGCCGCGATCGTCCAGCAGGGCCTGGTCGTAGCGCTGCCCGCCACGCAGACCGATCTCGCCGTACAGCGGATACCCGCGATCGACGGCCTGCAATTCCGCCAT
>DATJTM010000239.1:0-3815 GCA_035503395.1 Luteitalea sp. | reverse complement strand
TGATTGCACGAATGTGCGAGCGCGTCCTCCATCGTCAACGGCCGGCCGAGATCGGGGTGGACGCAGTCGACGCGACGGCCGAGCACATCGACGCGCCGTGGACAGGCGATGCGGGCGTGCGCGGCGGGCAACGCCTGCTCGAGGGCGGCGCGAGCGGCAATCACCTTGAACAGCGACCCGGGATGGATCGACGCCGTGAGCTGCTCGGGCAGATGTTGCTGGATCGTGGTGAGGTCAGAGGCCCGTCCCCGCCACCACGCGGCGCGTGCGAGCGCAGCGTCCGCGTCGGGGTCTGTGTGGAGGAGCGCTGCTTCGTGTGCAGGCGCAGCGGTCGAAGGAATGGCGACCGACGTGGTGGCTCGCGTGCCTGCGGTGGACGCCGGCGACGAACCGCCCCCGCATGCCGCGGCGGCGAGCCCGGCCATCAGCAGCACCGCGCGAGTGGCGCGGGTCAGCAACCGAGAAAGGTACGCGTCTCCTGCCACATCACATCGAGGTGTGCGAGCAGTTGATGGTCGTCGGGCAGCAGGCGCAGCGTGATGTTGGTGCGTCCTTCGCAGAAGGCCACGACACCGCCGGGTTTGACGACCGTGTCCTGCAGTCCCTGGAAGACGAGCGTCGGCTGGCTGTTCTGCGACGGCGACGACGGATACGTCATGGCGTCGCGATAGAACTCGTAGTGCAGCTGACGCGGCGCGTTGTCGCCGTAGTGGAAGACCTCGCGCGTGCCGGTGCGCTCCCACTCGTCGACGCCACCGGGGCCGAAGTCCTCGTCGCGATTGCGCCCGAACGTGAGAGCCGGCGCGAGCAGCACGAGCGCGGCAATCGGATGCTGCGGCATGACGGGTGACAGGCGGGCCGACGCATGCCACGCGACGAAGGCGCCGAGGCTGGAACCCATGAGCACCACCGGACCAGGGGCGCCCTGGGCCAACACGGTGCCAACCTCGTCGATCATCCGCGTCGTCGTCAGCGTGCCGAAGTCAGGCGCATTCAGATCAGGCGCCACCAGTGGCACGCCGACCTCGGCGAACCGCTCGGCGAAGAACTGCGCCTTGGTCGACCGCGCCGACGAGGCGAACCCGTGCAGATAGATGGCGCGCGTGATCCCTGGGTCCAAGCTGGCGTCAGTCTTTTCGACGTTCGACGTTCGTCGTTCGTCGTTCGTCGTTCGTCGTTCCTAGATGATTCCCTTGCAGTTGGGGCGGCACTGGCAGGGGATCTCCGCGGTTCCACCCGTGTAGTAGTGGTACGAGAGTTCCTCGCCTGCTTCGATCGTCCGGCCGGCGCGAATCCAGATGATGCCGTCGACGATATGGCTGTAGCAGTTCGGCTTGCAGGAGTGATTGATGAAGCGCGAGACATTGCCGCCGTAGGTCGCATCCACCGCCCAGCGGGTGCTCAGCTCGAAGCACCAGATGCAGCCCTTCTCGAGGTACGCGGCTTCGCGGTCGTGACTTTCCTTCGACGGCACCAGCTGCCCGGCGTAGTAGGTGATGCGCCGGTTCTTCGGGATGCGTTCGAGCGCGAACACGCCCCACCCGTGCACGCCGCTGCGCCGCCGCTCGATCTCGGGCAGCTCGAACTCGTCGGGCAGCTTCACCAATTGACCGGCGACGCGCGAGCGGAGCTTCACGCGTGTGCCGTCGATGATCAGGGGGGCGTAGTCGAAATGAGCGGTCTTGCCGTTCTTCTTGCCGTTCGTGCGCGCGACGCGTGTGGCCAACCAATGCCTCCGTACAGACGTCGCGATTGTAGCAGCTTGCGTCAGGCGGCGAGGCCGACTGCCGCGTCGCGACCGGTCGGACGACGCGCCGATCGACGCGTTGACGCTCAGATGACGCCGCGCGACGACAGGTCTGCGAGCGTCTCGTCGGACAGCCCGAGCAGGTCGCCGTACACCTCGCGGTTGTGCGCGCCGAGGCGTGGTCCTGGCCACGTGGTACGCCCTGGCGTGACCGAGAGCTGCGGTGCGATCGCCGGGATGGCCACGTCTTCACCGGTGTCGGTCTGCACGCGTTCGATGTTGCCGCGCGCGGCGAAATGCGGGTCGTCGACCTGATCGGCAACGGAGTAGATCGGCCCGCAGGGCACGTCGGCCGCATCGAGCGTCGCGAACGCCTCCGCGTACGGCACGGTGCGCGTCCAGGCGGCAATCGCATCGTCGATCATCGCCGCGTGCGGCACGCGACCGTCGTTGGTGGCGAGTCGTGGGTCACTGGCGAGATCGGCCCGGCCGATCGCGTGCATCAACCGACGGAAGATGCTGTCGGCGTTGCCGCCGATGATGATGTAGGGGCCGTCGGCGCACGGATACACGTTGGTCGGCACGATGCCGCTCACGGTCGATCCCTGCCGCTCGCGCACGACGCCGGCCGTCGCGTACTCGGGCAACGTCGACTCCATCAGGTTGAAGATCGACTCGTAGAGCGCGACGTCGACGACCTGCCCTTCGCCGGTGCCCTTGCCGTCGCGATGGTGCAGCGCCAGCAGCAGGCCGAGCACGGCATGCAGCCCGCCAACGGTGTCGCCGAGACTGAGGTTGGCGCGTGCCGGCGGCCGATCCGGATACCCGTTCACGTAGCGAAGCCCGCCGACGCCTTCGGCCACCGCCGCGAAGCCTGGACGCTTGGCGTACGGTCCCGTCTGGCCGTAGCCGGAGATGCGCACTAGGATGAGGCGCGGGTTGATTGCCTTCAGCGCCTCGTAGCCGAGCCCCCACGCCTCGAGGCGCCCCGGGCGGAAATTCTCGACGACGACGTCGCAGTGCTCGACGAGTCGACGGATGAGGGCGCGTCCTTCGTCCTGCCGCAGGTCCGCGGTCACGCAGCGCTTGTTGCGGCCCATCGAGTACCACCAGAGCGCCGTCCCGTTGTGGACGTGACGCCAGGTACGCAGCGGATCACCACTGTCGGGCGGCTCCACCTTGATGACGTCGGCCCCGAAGTACGCCAGCAGCATGGTGCTGAACGGCCCGGCGATCAGTTGCCCGAGTTCGAGCACGCGAAGACCCGACAGGGGCGCGATGGACACGACGGCATTCTACGCGGCGGACTTCGACATTCCCGCATTCAGCATTTCCGCATTTCTGGGTACCATTCGCCGTTATGGCTGCCAGCGCGAGCTTCGACATCACCTCCACCGTGGACCTGCAGGAGGTCGACAATGCCGTCAACCAGGCCCAGAAGGAGATCGGGCAGCGCTACGACTTCAAGGGCGCCCACATCGAGATCGACTTCGACAAGGCGAAGAGCACGATCACGCTGCTGGCCGACGACGACTACAAGCTGTCGGCGGTGTGGGAGGTGCTGCAGGGCAAGATGTTCAAGCGCAACGTGCCGATCAAGAACATGAAGCTCGGCGACAAGGAATCCGCCGCCGGCAGCGCCATCCGCCGTGTCGTGTCGCTGCAGCAGGGCATCCCCACCGAGGCCGCCAAGGCGATCGTCAAGTTCCTCAAGGACGAGGGCATGAAGAAGGTGCAGGCGACGATCCAGGCCGAACAGGTACGCGTGACCTCGAACTCGAAGGACGAACTGCAGGAGGCGATGAAGCGGCTCCGCGGCCACGACTTCGGCGTCGAGCTGATGTTCGGCAATTATCGGTCGTAGGACGACGGGAGACCGGGTACGGGGTACGGGGTACCGGGTGCGGGGTACGGGGTACGGGGTACGGGGTACGGGGTACCGGGTGGTCCAAACCGGTTAGATCGGTAACAGAGTGGACCGGATACATGGGTGACAGGTGTGATGGGGCACGGAGGGAGACCGACCGATGCCTTGGAGCCAAACCTGCGCCATGGATCAGCGAGTGGC
>DATJTM010000238.1:0-3220 GCA_035503395.1 Luteitalea sp. | reverse complement strand
CGGGGCCGGACGGTCGCCTCGGGGCCCTACTTCTATTACAAGGACGACAAGCCGGTCCGCGACACGGCCGATGGGCCGGGCGCGTCGCACGGGCGCCGCACCCCGGCGTTGATCAAGACCCGCGCCGCGACCCACCCGATCATGCGCGGCCTGCCGGCCGAGTGGATGCATCAGGGTGACGAGGTGTACGCCCACCTGCGCGGGCCCGGCACCAACATGACCATTCTCGCCACGGCGTGGTCCGAGCCGTCCAACAACGGCACCGGTCGCGACGAGCCGATGTTGATGGCCAGCACGTTCGGCAAGGGCCGGGTGTTCCACACCGCGATGGGCCACGACATCGTCGGCATGAGCTGCGTGGGGTTCGTGACGACGCTGCAGCGTGCGACGGAGTGGGTGGCGACGGGGAAGGTGACCCAGAAGGTGCCGGCGACGTTCCCGACCAAGACGACGGTGAGCTACCGCGACGATCTGTACCAGCTGGATGCGAACTATCCGCGTGGGTTGAATTCCCTCGACCCACCGCCGCCGCCGCGGAAGTAGACGGCGGCGCGGCTGGTCGCCGCGCGCCGTTTTCCAGGGCGCCTCGGGGAGGCGCCCCTACCCGCCAGATCCAGTACGCCGGCCGCGCCGCGCCGCCGACTCTCCCACCGATGACGGACGGTCTCTGCGCGGTCATTTCCGTGGCAGACGCGGCGGGCGGGTGCCCTTCAGCACGGCGCCGGCCACCGGCACGTACGCCAACTCCTCACCGGCCTCCGCCGCGCGCAGCAGCACGCCGCCGCGACTCATGTCGCCGCGTCCCACGAACGTCGACGGGAACAGCAACCGATCGCCGAGCACGTCGAGCAACGGCTTCGTGTACTTCGACGATGCGACGCTGCCGAGCAGCACGACGTCGCCGGGCCACTCCGCGGCGATCGGCACCAGGTCGCGCACGAGCGGTTCGAGGTAACGCGGATCGGCCGGGTCGATCGGCACGCCGGCGAGCTGCTCGAAGACGTCCATCGTGATCGACGTCTCGGGCGACAGCAGGCCCTGGCAGGGCGTGATGACGTAGGTGCTGCCCGGAGCGAAGCGCTCGGCGTAGGTCAGCTTGCCGCGGAAGTAGAGGCCGCTGATGAAGCGGTAGACCTCACCGATCGGCGCGCCGTTCGGCGAGCGCAGTCGCAAGGCGACGTCGACGTTGACGGACGTGCGCAGCAACCGCCCTCGGCGGCCGCTCGCATTGGCCGGGGACAGCAGGAACAGCCGCGGGCTCATGTCTGGGTCAATACCGACACCGGGCGTGGCTTGGTGAAAGGGATGGCCCCGTACGAGCGACCGGAACATCCACCGCTCGGCGCCGGTAGCGACGAGGCCATGCCAGTCGAGCGCAGACGTTCGATGGCAACAGCGATGCGGTTCGAATCGTCGTCGAGGTCAACGCGACGGCGCAGCGGCGACCCGGGTCGCTCGCCACGGCTGCGGCTTGCCGCCGGTCGTCCGCGTGCCGATCATCGTGCCAGCGTCGACGGTTGCCGCGTAGGAGGCGTCACCGATCGTGAAGGTGATGGCGGCACCGGTGACCGTGCCGCCCTGCACCGTGCTGCCTCCGACGGGGCCGGTCAGTTCGCCCGACACCTTCTGGAAGTGCTGGTCGAGCCGCAGGCGCATGCCTCCCTCGACCTGCCACTCCCCGCCGACCGGCGCCGGCACGATCCACAGCAGCGCAGTGCACCATGCCGTGCAATCGCCGCGCGTGCGCCGGTCGTCGGGCGGCCATTCGGGCATCGCGAACGTGTTCGAGACGATGCGCGTCCCCGGTCGCAGCTGGAGGAACTTCGGCTGCAGGCGGCGCATGTTCTCCGTGAGCAGGAACAGCGCCATCACCGAGGCATCGCTGATGTCGGCCTCGAACATGTCGCCCTCGACGAAGGTGGCCCGCTCCTGCACGCCGGCGGCGTAGGCCCGCTGGCGCGACAGCTTGACCATCTCGGGGTTGAACTCGACACCGCGGGCGCGGGCGCCACGCTTGGCGGCCGCCACCACCATCCTCCCGTCGCCCGAGCCGAGGTCGACGACGGTGTCCTTCGCCGTGACCTTCGCCATGTCGAGCATGAGGTCGACCATCACGTCCGGCGTCGGCACCCAGACGACGTCCTTGCCGGGCTGTGCGAACTGCGGCTCGAACGTCTGCGTGGCCTGCGCCCGTCCCGCGGACGGCAGCAGGACGACACCGACCAGGCCGGCGAGCAGCGATACGAGGAGCGAGGCGCGGTGACGGATGGGCACGGTTCGATGCTACGCCAGCCTGACCGCGACGGCTTTCGTCCTTCGGCCGTAGACCCCCAAGCGGCAGACTTCCGGTCGCCTTCAGCTGGACAGTGCGATTCGGGGCCGGCCGACGTTGAAGTGGAGTGGAGGCTCAGAATCATGTCGCAAGCCGACGGTCCGTCCGCAGCCGGACCGGGCGCCTGTCCGAGGCACGTGCATCCAGCCCCGACGTCGATCGCCGGCTTTCTCGGCACCACGTCAAGGGGCCCCACCGACCGCCCTGCCGTCGTCGACAGCCTCCGCGACTTCACCGACCGCTACGGTCCGGTCACGAGTGAGCATCCGCTGACGCGTTCGGTCGAACTGTTCTTCCGCAATGGCGGCGTCAAGGCCGGTATCTGTCGTGTCGACCCGGAAGGCGGTCGCCTCGACGAGTCGCACCTCATCGATCCGGCCCTCGCGACACGACGGGCCGGGCTCTGGTTGCTCGACCGTCTCGATGCGGTGAACCTCCTCTGCATCCCCCCGTTCACCGTCGACCGCGAGGTGACGTCGCCGACGTGGCAGGCCGCTGCGACGTATGCGAAGGCGCGCGGAGCCATGCTGCTGCTCGACGCCCCGCGTTCCGGCGCGGCTGGCGGCGAGGCCGACGCCAGCCTGATGGAGGCGCTCGTGCCGGACGCCGAGGTGCGGATGAACTGCGTCCTGTACCGGCCGTGGCTGCAGCCCGAGGCACGGCCCGACGTCGACGACAATCCGCCGTTGCCGCCGTCGGGCGCCGTCGCCGGTCTCTACGCCCGCATGGATGCAACCCGCGGCGTGTGGGTCGCACCGGCCGGGCGCGACGCGGTGTTGCACGGCATCGCCGGACTGCATCCGGCCGATGCCGACACGGACGTCGATGATGGAATCGCTGCGCTGGGCGCCAACGCAATTCGGCAGCTCGATGTCGCGAGTGCCCCGT
>DATJTM010000237.1:0-5866 GCA_035503395.1 Luteitalea sp. | reverse complement strand
TCGACACGATCAACAACGAGGCGCTGCTGGCCGAGCATGTCGATAGGGCGGACGTGATTTTCCATCTCGCGGCGGCGGTCGGCGTGAAGAAGATTGTCGAGGAGCCAGTCGCCACCATCGAGACCAACGTCCACGGCACAGAGGTGGTGCTGCGCCAGGCCAACAAGAAGAAAAAGCTCGTCGTGATCGCCTCGACCTCCGAGGTGTACGGCAAGAGCACGGCCGTGCCCTTCACCGAGGAGCACGACCTGGTGATGGGCCCGACCCACAAGCATCGCTGGGCCTACGCCTGCAGCAAAGCCATTGACGAGTTCCTGGCCCTGGCCTACTTCAAGGAGAAGCGGCTGCCGGTGATCGTCGTGCGGCTGTTCAATACGGTCGGGCCGCGGCAGTCCGGACAGTATGGGATGGTGATCCCCAACTTCGTGCGGCAGGCGCTGCTCGGCCGTCCGATCACGGTTCACGGTGACGGCACGCAGTCGCGCAGCTTCACGTATGTGGGCGACGTCGTCCGGGCGCTGATTGCGCTGGCCGAGGAACCGCGCGCCGTCGGCCAGGTGTTCAATATCGGCCACGGTGAGGAGATTTCGATCAACGCGCTGGCCGAGAAGGTCAAGGCCATGACAGCCAGCCAGTCCGAGATCGTCAGGATTCCGTACGATCAGGCTTACGAATCCGGCTTCGAGGACATGCCGCGCCGGGTGCCCGACATCTCGAAGATCCGGGCGCTGGTCGGCTACGAGCCGCGGGTCGGCCTCGACCGGATCCTCGAGGAGGTCATCGCGTCGATGCGGGCGTGAGCGGCCTGTCGGCCATTCAGTCCAGCTTGTCGTTGCACGATGCGCGCTGGTCGACTCAGTCGAACCCAGGGAGTGCTTGGTACCAGTGAGCGCGTCGACGACGATGCGCGCCGTGCTGACGTGTGCGAGGAGCGGAACACCTCACGCAGAGCATCCGGTCATCGCGTCGCCTGCAGCCACGCCTCGAACATCAGCACCGCCCACAGCTTCGACTCGTGAGTACCGCGACCGGCGAGGTGTTCGCGCCACACGGCCGCGACAGGTTCCGGCTGCAGGAGGGCTTCGCGCCGCAGCCGGGACGCATCGAGCAGTGATTCGGCCCACGGCCGCAGTGGACCGCGCAACCACTCGCCGACGGGTATCGCGAATCCCATCTTGGGTCGCTCGAACAGCTCGCGCGGCACATGCCGCTCGAGCACGCGACGCAACAGCCACTTGCCGCGTCCGTCGGCGATCTTGAACGTTTGCGGCTGCCGCCACGCCCAGGCCAATACGCGGTGGTCGAGCAGGGGCGCCCGAGCCTCGAGTGAAGCGGCCATCGTTGCCCGATCGACCTTCACGAGGATGTCGTCAGGCAGGTAGGTGATCGTGTCGAGCGCCATCAGGCGGTCGAGCGGGTCGGGGAACAGCCGCGCGACCGCGACTGGATCCCACGTCGGGCCGGGATCCCGTCCGCCAATCACGAGATCGGCAGGGTCGCGCCAGAGCGACACCGTACGCAAATATGCTTCGTCGGCCGTGCCCGAGGCCAGCACGCGCGCGAGCTTGTGCAGCTTCTCGCCGGGCCGTACCTGCCGCGCGCTGCGTGGCAGCACCGCAGCCGCCACCCCGAAGGCGCGGTCCCACGTCGCTGGATCCAGAGCTTCGAGGCTGGCGCCGAGACCACGACGGACCGGTGCCGGCAGAGGTGCGACCCGCCGCAGCGCCGACGGCAGGAACTGGTAACGGAGGTAGCCGCCGAACACTTCGTCGCCGCCATCACCCGACAGCGCAACGGTGACGTGACGACGAGCGAGTTCCGAGACGAGGAACGTCGGGATCTGCGAGGAATCGGCGAACGGCTCGTCGTAGATGCGCGGCAACTGCGGGATGACGTCGCGCGCCTGCCATGGCGTGACACGGAACTCGGTGTGTTCGGTGCCGAGTACCCGGGCAACGGCTGCCGCGGCGCGCGCCTCGTCGTAGCCCGCCTCGTCGAAGCCGATGGTGAAGGTCCGCACCGGCCGGGCCGACTGACGCACCATCAGCGCGGCAACCAGACTCGAGTCGATGCCGCCGGACAAGAACGCCCCCAGCGGCACATCGGCCACCATCCGGCGTCCAACTGCGTCCATCAGCAGCGACTCGAGCTCGGTGGCCGCTTCGTCGGGATCGGCGGCAACCGGGCGCTCGGCGACGCCCGCCCGCACTTCGTCGAGCGCGCTCCAGTACGGCGTAATCGACGGCGCCCCGAGGGGCGCCTCGAAGACCACCGACGCTCCCGCCGGCACTTTCGTGATGCCGGCGTAGATGGCGCGGTCGCCGGGCACATAGCCGTAGCGGAAGTACGCGGTGAGCGCATCGCGATCGACCTCCGCGTCGAACGCCGGATGGGCGCGCAGCGACTTCAGCTCCGAGCCGTACAACAGCACGCCGTTGCAGCGACCATAGTAAAGCGGCTTCTTTCCAAGGCGGTCGCGCACCAGGTGCAGCCGACGCTCGGCGACGTCCCAGAACGCGATGCCGAACATGCCCCATAGCCGCGCCCAGAGGCCGTCGACGCCCCACTGCTCGGCCGCTGCCAGAATCACTTCGGTATCCGAACCGCCGCGAAAGGTCCAGCCTTCCCGGACCAGAGCCTCTTTCAGGTCGCGGTAGTTATAAATCTCACCATTGAATGTGATGTGGAAGCGGCCCGATACCGATGCCATGGGCTGGTGGCCGGCTGGCGACAGGTCGAGGATGGCGAGCCGCCGGAAGCCGAGCGCAGGACCGCCGGCGCCATCCCACCACGTACCGGCATCGTCAGGCCCTCGATGCGCGAGGCAGGTGCTCATGGCGGCGACGCGGCCGTCGACCTCGTCGCGCGTGGCGCCCCGTGTGTCCCAATACCCCGTGATCCCGCACACGCACTACACGCTACCGCAAGCGCTCGGTCGGCGCGAAGTGTCGGGAGCATTGCACTACAATCAGCGGTCCGTGATGCCTGCCGAGCCGCCTCCCGCGCCCACCCCCAACGTCGACGATGCGACGGTGCACGGGTTCGGCGACGAATGGTCCCGTTTCGACCAGACGGTGCTGTCGGAGGCGGAATATCGTGAGTTATTCGCGCAGTACTTCGGCATCTTCCCGTGGCACTGTTTGCCGCCCGGGGCCGTCGGCATGGACGTCGGCTGTGGCAGCGGCCGCTGGGCTCGCGGCGTGTCGCCGCGAGTCGGCCGACTGCATCTCGTCGACGCCAGCCCGGAAGCACTCGCGGTAGCGCGGCGCGCACTGGCCACGTGCGCGACGTGCGAGTTCCATCTCGCCTCAGCGGGCCGGCTACCATTCGAGACCGCCAGCCTCGATTTCGGCTATTCACTCGGGGTGCTGCACCACGTGCCGGACGCCGCGGCAGCGCTCCGCGAGTGTGCGCGCTGCCTGAAGCCCGGCGCACCGTTCCTCGTCTACCTGTATTACGCCTTCGACAACCGGCCAGCGTGGTTCCGCGGAATCTGGCGCACGAGCGACATCGTGCGGCGCACCGTGTCGCGCCTGCCGATGCCCGTCAGGTATGCCGCCAGCCAGGTGCTCGCGGCTACGGTGTACTGGCCGCTGGCGGCCGCGTCGCGGACCGGTTCCCGGGTCGGCCTCGACACCTCGAACTGGCCATTGCACTACTACGCGGATCGCAGCTTCTACACGATGCGCACCGACGCGCTCGATCGCTTCGGCACGCGCCTCGAGCAGCGCTTCACGCGGGCTCAGATCGCCGCGCTCATGGCCGCGGCCGGCTTCGAGGACGTCCGCTTCAGCGACGGAGTGCCGTACTGGTGCGCGGTGGGACGGAAGCGCACGCTCACGTGAGCGGCCGGAACTGGACGTCGGCCTGCACCAACTGCACGCCGAGTTCGTCACACTGACGAATCAGATCGCGGACAAGGTCGGGGTCAAGCTTGGGCGTCGACAGCACCACGCGTTGCGCCCTGGTGGCGCGCACCGTCGCCTCGAGCGCAGCGCCGCCTCCCTGAACCATCACACCATCGACGCGCGTTCCCTGCTTGCTCCGGTCATCGTCGAGGAAGGCCGCCGCCCGCCAGCCCAGCGCCGGGTTGTCACGCATCTCGCGCAGGACGACCAGGCCGCCTTTGCCGGCCCCGTAAATCACGACGGCTTCAGCGTCGGGCGATTCACGACGCAGCGCCGCATCGAGCGCGCGGAACGAGAGCCGTGTCGCCGCCACGAACACAAACAACAGGACGGCGTGAATGGCGAAGACCGCCCGGGAATAGCCGGTGAAGCGGTACAGCACCAGCACGCCGAGCAGCGATAGACCGGTCCCCAGCGCGCAGGCCTGTGCCAGCCGCATCAGGTCGGACAGGCCCGTGTACCGCCAGATGCCACGGTGCGTGCCGAGCACCAGGAACGCGGCGACCTGTGCCAGCACCACGAGCGGCAACGACTGCTGGAAGACGGCTTGTTCGGCGATGAAGGCGCCTTCGAACCGCAGGAGGTACGCCGTGTAGTACGCGACGACGATCAGGAGCGTATCGAGCGCAACGGTGACGACCTGGCGACGGTAGACGAACTTGGCGATGAGGAGCGCGACTCCGCTGGGCGCCTCGCCTTCCGGGTATACCTGCAGACGGCCCAGGAAGATGCCGAGGAGGATGGTGCCGAGAATGAGGAACAGCGCGAGCACGGCGCCGTACGACAGGCCGTACGCGTACGACAGCCAGGCGATGCCACCGCCGGCGGCGGCCAGCGCGTACAGGGTCAGCACCGCCTGACGCTCTGACATGCCGAGCGCGACCAGCCGATGCGACGTGTGATCGCGACCGCCCTGCGAGACCGGCCTGCCGGCCAGGATGCGGGCCACCGTCACGAACGTCGTGTCGAAGATGGGTACCAGCACGACGAGCACCGGCAACAGCAGCACCAGCGTGGTGCCGCGCGAATACGGCCAGCCACCCACCAAGCTCAGGCCAGCCACCATGAAGCCGAGAAACAGGCTGCCGGTGTCGCCCATGAAAATCGACGCCGGATTGAAGTTGTAGACGAGGAACCCGAGGCAGGCGCCGAGCATCGTCGCGGCCAGCATCGCACCCTCGGCATGGCCGTCGGCCAGGAAGAACGTGAGCCGGAAGGCCGCGACAATCGCCGCGATCCCGGCGGCGAGGCCGTCCATGTTGTCGAGCAGGTTCAGGGCGTTGGTAATACCCACCAGCCAGACCAGCGTGACCAGCATGTCGAGCACCGGCACGCCGGTCAGCTGGAACTGCAGCCCGAGCACCGCCATCACGCTCGCGCCGAAGATCTGCAGGAACAGCTTTGTCTGCGGACGCAGAGCCCGTGCGTCGTCGATCAGACCGACCACCGCCAGGCCGGTCGCACACGCCAGCAACACCCACACGGGCATCGACGACGGTCGCCCGACCGCAGCACCGAGCAACATCGCGACGACGATCGAGACGCCCCCCATCAGCGGGATCCGGCTGCGATGCCAGCGATCGGCCTTGGGTACCGCCACGAGTCCCGTCCGCAGCGCGACGCGCTTGACGATGGGCGTCGCGGCCACGGCGGCGGCAAATGCCGCCACGCCCGGGAGCAGCACCTCGAAGGTCATCGGTCGAGCCCCTTGGCCGTTAACAGCCGTGTGTAGAGCGCGTCGATGTCGGCGATGAGACGGTCGGCCCCGTACGTGGCTCGTACGTGTGCCCGGCCGGCAGCGGCAACGGCAGCGCCTCTGTCCGGCAGCGCCAACACGTCGAGCACCAGGCCAGCCATCCCCTCGGCATCGTCCATCGCCGCGAGCCAGCCAGTCTCGTGATGACACACGACGTCGGGCACCCCACCGACCCGGGTCGAGACAACCGGCCGCGCGCAGG
>DATJTM010000236.1:0-5595 GCA_035503395.1 Luteitalea sp. | reverse complement strand
GACTTCTCCAGTCGCTGCGACGTCTTCAGCAACCGCGCCGCCTGCCCGTCGAGGACGTCGGCCCGGTCGGTCAGCAGGACCGCCACCTGGCTGTGCTGCACCGCCGATTCGGCGCGTGCCGACATCCGGAGCAGCTCTTGGTCCTCGTCGACGCCCTGGGCGCGTCCGGCGCCCGCTCCCATCATCGTGACGGCCGCGACCACCGCAGCCATCCATCGCGCACGCATGTTCATGGCCTCCTTCACGATGCCCCCGAAAGGGACATCCTGATTCAGTAGGCCGCAGGGCGCGCGGGCTTGCAACAGCGTTTTTCGTGAGGAAAACGTGACGATCGTCTGTGCGACCGGCTGGACCAGCCGCCCGCCGGCGGAGCGGCGAGCGGCGGTAAAGTCTGCGCGGCAAAGCGTCATTGAGACGGTGCCGCCGAGTGTGCGAACCCTAGCGCGCGATGGCGAAGTTGGTGACCAGCGCGTCGGAGTTGTGGCTCACGCGGATCCCGACCACGCCATCGACGGACGGCAGCTTGCCGTCACCCGTGAGGTCGGCCTTGGTGCCGCTCCACACCGCCGTGCCGTTGATGAGGCACTGGACAGCGTCGCCCTTCACGCTCCAGCCGACTTCCTGGACCACTTCGACCTCCGGCGCGCCCTTCTTCACGGCCTCGTTCGGCGCCGGACGGCCGACCACGTCGACGCGCTTGCCGCCGCTGAACATGCGGATGATGTAGTTGCCGTTGCGGTAGGCCGCGCAGTAGAGCGCGTTGGGGGCCGCCGAGTCGAGGCCCGACCCGCCGATGAACACGCCGAAGGGGTGCGGGTGGTTGTAGCCCTGCTTGGCCTCGGTGAACGTCGCCTTGACGGTGAAGTCCCCCTTGGCCGTGTTGGCCGGGTTCCAGTAGAGCGCCGCCGGCCCGGTCACGAGGCGATAGCCCTTGCCCTCGTCGGCGAACTTCGAGTCCTTCACGGTCAGGCCCTGCTTGTTGCCAGCGTCCTCCTTGCCGGTCCACCCCTTGGCGGTCACGCCGCCGCCGGCCACCTTGCGGTCGGCATCCTGCTGCTCCTGCGCTATGGCTGGTCCGTGCAGGCACAGGACGGCGGCCAGGCCAAGCACGCTGATCGAGAGTCGGGTCATCGCTGTGGTCCTTTCGCGCCCGTTCGCGCTGGCCGCGACAGGCTCGGTTCTGAGTGACGGCCCATACTCTCTCACGGCGGACGGCCCGGCGGGCCGTCCCTACCGATTTGTGACGGATGTGCGGCGACCTACTGCAGCTGTCCGGCGACGTGCAGCGCTCTCGCTCGCGTCGGCGCACTGATGGTGAGCAGCCGGTCGGGACGGCTGATGACGAGGGTCGTTCGCAGGAGCCCGTCCTCGACGTCCTCGACGAGCAGCGCGTCGCCGCTGGCGAGATCGATCGTCTCGATGGTCGCTGCTGCATCGGCCGGCACGTCGAGCAGCCACGCTGGGCGTGCCGCGAAGCGTTCACCGAACGCCCGCGCCTCCCACCAGGACAGGCCACCCGCGCGGAAGACCGTCTCGGCGAAGCGCGCCAGGGGGAAGCCGGCCGGCAACTCCAGCCGGACGGGTGGCGCCTGGACGATCTCGATGTCGTCGTCGCGATAGGTCGCGACGACCAGCGGACCGATGTGCGCGCGGAGTGCGAGCCCGTTCCACGTCGCCGGGATCTCGACGTCGGTGATGCCCTGGCGAGACAGTGCATCGGTCAGCGTCGCCGTACCAATCCTCTGCGTGATGTCGATCACGCCCATCACGCCGAGATCGGGCGGCGTCGCGAAGGTGTCGACCGGCGGCAGTGTCGGCTCGAACCCGGCAACGCGCGTCGCTTCCGTGGCGTCGGCCACCGTGCGCTGCAGGCCATCGGTGCGAATGCTCGTGTCGAGCGGAATCTGCGAGAGATCCAGCCGCACGACTTCCACGCGGGTCACCAGCAGCCGGTACCACAGGTCCTGCGCCAGGGCTCGGCCCTGCGGGAGGCAGGCGAGCACCACCACGGCAGCCGCCGTGGCGAGGGCTAGCGTAAGTCCGTGCCTTCCGCGGCGCGGGTGGCGTGCGGCGACCAGTTGACGTCCGCGTGACAGATCGGGCGTCCACGTCGGTGTGAGCAGGGCGAGTCGTCCATCGACGCTCGTCGTCGGGTCAGGATGGCGTTCCATAGCGCGTCTCGAATTCCTTCCGGAACGACTCCTGGGCGCGGCGCACCAGCGTGCCGACGGAGGCAGGTTGCACCCCGACGGCCGTCGCGATGCCGGCGTAGCTGACGTCTTCGCTCCACAGCAGGAGCGCCGTGGCCTCGCGCGGCTTGAGTGCGGCGAGCGTGGCTCGCACCTCGTCGCGTTGGCGCTCGTCGGCGTGGACATCCTCGGGCGTGCGTGAGGCGAGCCGCACGTGCGCGAGCACCTGCTGCACGCGTCCCCATCGCGCCTGCCGGCGCCAGGCGTCGAGGGCCTCGCGCGCCGCGACGCGATAGAGCCAGCCTTCGGCGCCATCGCCATGCGCGGACGGTGTCCGCTGCCACTTCACGAAGACGTCGGCAGCGAGTTCCTCGGCGCGGGCGCGGTCACCGACGATGCGGCCGATGACCCGCGTGACTCGCCCGTAGTGCGTGCGGAACAGCCAGTCGAATCGCGTCGATTCGTCGTCGGCCAGCGCGCCCGGTGTCGTCGCGTCCAGTGCGTTCACGAGGCAGGAACGCGGCAGCGTCGGCATTTGTGTCACGAAGTCAGAAGTCTGAAGTCTGAAGGCCCAAATCAGAAGAACGCCTGATGCCCGAGTAGAGAGGACCGGCGTTACTGCTGTCATCGGTGGGCCGGCTTGGGACAAGCGGCCCTACCTACGTTTCAGTGAGGGTGCTGAGGCCGGCGCGGACCTCCGGGAGGGCATTCCCACACACGGGTGAGCACGTATGGGAAGAACGCCGGAAGAGGCCGCGCACCGGTGCTGCGAGTGTAACCCAGCCACAAGCTGCAACGGATGAGATCTATCGAAGGTCAGTTCTCTCCGCGCAGGACGATCGACGGGTCGACGCGGGCGGCACGCAGTGCCGGGATTGCGGCCGCGATGGCGCCGAGCGTGAGTGTGCTCGTGCCGGCGATGGCGAGCGCGATCGGGTCGAGCGGCGACACGCCGAACAGCAGGCTCTGGACCAGCCGTGCCAGCAGCGTGACCGCCACCGCACCCACCGCAACACCACCCGCGACGATCAGCAGCGACTGCCTGACGACGCCGGCGCCGACGTCACGGGGACGGGCCCCGAGCGCCAGTCGGATGCCGAGCGACCGTCGCTCCTGCGCGACCGCGTGCGCGAGCACGCCGTACAGCCCGAGGCCGGCGAGCACGGTGGCGAGCACCGCGAACGCGCCGATCACCCACGTCGGCTGTCGTGCTGACGTGAGGCTCAGCGCACGCACTTCCTCCATCGTCCGCACGTCGCCGAGCGCGACGCGTGGCTCGACGTCCTTCACCGTCGCGCGGATGCTGTTCATGACCATCGCCGGGTCGCCACTGGTGCGCACCACCAGTTTCAACTCGCGCCTTGGTGACTGTGCCAGCGCGCCATAGGCCACGGGTGCTTCGACCGACTGCGGCTCGCCGGTGCGCTCGTCGCGGATGATGCCGACGACGCTGACGTCACGTTCGACGCCAGAGCCTTCGTAGGTCGGGACGAACATGCGGAATGTCTGTCCGACTGGCTCGGCGACGCTCGCAGCACGGTTGAGCGCGCGCGCCAGCGTCTGGTTGATGACGATGGCGATCGGGGCGCCTTCACGATCGCTCGATGCGATGCCGCGTCCGGCGACGACGGGAATGTCGAGCGTGTCGAAGTAGTGCGGGTCGACCCGCTTGAAGCGCATGGGCACGTCTTCAGGTCGGCCGATTGGCGAGATGGCCATCCCTTCACGTACGCCAAGCAGTGGCACGCCGGTCGACACAGCGGCTCGTTCGACGCCCGGCGTCGCGTTGAGTCGTTCGACCACCGCCGTCGCGAACTGATCGACCCTGGCGCCAGTTGGGTACGCCGCCAGTGGCAGGTCGGCCGACATCGTGACGATGCCCTCGACGCGCACGCCGAGATCGACGTCGTTCAGGCGGGCGAGGCTTCGCATCAGCAGCAGCGCGCCGACGACGAGCACAAGCGACATCGCGACTTCGAGCCCGACGAGCAGCCGACGCACGCGGCCACGGCGTCCGGTGGACCCGCGCGCACCGTCCTTCATCGCGCCCAGCATCCGACTGCTGGACGCATGCCACGCCGGCACCAGTCCGACGAGTAAGGCGATGACGCACGACACGCCGGCGGCGAAGAGCAGCACGCGACCGTCGACGCCGACGTCGGAGTACGCCGCGACGGCGGGCGGCAGGTAGGGTATGGCGGCCTGCACGAGCAGGTGCGCCAGCGCGACGCCGCAGGCACCGCCGAGCGTGCACAGCACGACGCTCTCGGTGAGCAACTGCCGCACGAGCCGGATGCGCGTTGCCCCCAGCGCCGCGCGAATCCCCATCTCGCGGCTCCTGGACAGGCCACGCGTGAGCAGGAGGTTACCGAGGTTGGCGGCGGCAATGAGCAGGACGAGGGCGACGGCGCCGAATGCCGCGTACATCGACCGTTGCAGATCGTCGCCAACCAGGCCCTGCACGAACGGCTCGACCGCCACGCCCCACTGACGTTTCCATTCCGGTTGCAGTGGCGCGAGGCCGCTGGCGATGCCGCGCATATGCGCCTGCGCCTCACCGAGGCTGACGTCGTCGCGCAGGCGGGCCACGACCCCGAGCCAGTGATAGTCGCGCGTCCGTCGCTCGTCGGGAACGACGATCGGCGTCCAGAACTCCACCAGACCGCGGTCGAGCGTCGATGGCGCGAGCACGCCGACGACCGTGCGTGGCACGCCGTCCAGAATCACGTCGCGACCGACGACCGTCGGATCGCCGGCAAATCGCGAGCGCCAGGCCGCGTGGCTCAGCACGACGACAGGCGCCGCGCCGTCGGCATCCTCGCCGGGCAGGAACGTGCGCCCGTACTGTGCCCGCAGCCCGAAGACGTGGAAGTAGTCGGCCGAGACCATCAGGCCCGACAGCCGCACGGGGTCGCCGTCGCCACTGAGCGACATGTCGACCGGGCGCTCGACCGACATCGCGCTGAACGACGTGCCGAGCCGCTTCCAGTCCAGGAAGTTCAGCGTCGTCGTGCTGTTGCGCGACTCGGCGTCAGGCGTTTCCCAGAGACGAACGATGCGGTCGGGGCGATCGAAGGGGAGTGGCTTGAGCAGCAGCGCGTCGAGCAGGCCGAACATCGCCGCGTTGACGCCGATGCCGAGCGCCAGCAACCCGATGGCGACGAACGCGAAGCCCGCGTCGCGTCGCAGCGCGGTGAGCGCGTGCCGGACGTCGCGCATCGTCGTCTCGACCCAGCGCACGCTGCGAGCGTCGCGGTGTGCTTCGCGGATCCGCAGCGGCGCGCCGAACTGCCGACGCGCCTGGCGTCGCGCATCTTCGGGCGACAGACCCGCCGCCATCGCATCGCGTTCCGCGAGCTCGAGGTGCGCCAGCATCTCGCCTTCGAGCTCGTCGTCCAGGCGACGC
>DATJTM010000235.1:0-3986 GCA_035503395.1 Luteitalea sp. | reverse complement strand
GCGCCGAGCGCGGCCGCCCGTGCACGACGCTCCTCGACCGGGTCCACCGCGACGATCGCGCGTGCACCGAGTGCCTGCGCCGCCAGGATGCCGAGGAGGCCCACCGATCCGCAGCCGATGACAACGGTGACGCCATCGGGGCCGATTGCGGCCAGATCAGCGCAGTAACTGGCCGTGCTGAAGTTATCGCCGAGCAGCAGGGCGGCCTCCGGCGAGAGCCCGTCCGGTACTGGCTTCAGGGTGCCGTCCGCGAGCGGCACGCGGACCTGCTCCGCCTGGCCGCCGTGCAACCCGACGCCGCCGCTCCGCCATCCGAACAGCTGTCCGCGCTCGCATCGACTCGTCAGCCCTGACTGACATGTCACGCAGGTGCCACACGACGTCGAGAACGGCGCGAACACGCGGTCACCGACTCGCACGGTCTGCACGTCGACGCCGACGGCACGCACCACACCCACGAACTCGTGCCCCATCACCGTGCCGGCATCGAGTCCGACCTCGCGCCCGAAGTAGGGATGCAGGTCCGACCCGCACAGGCCTGCGACCTCCACCGTCACCAAGGCATCGCCGGCCGCCTCGATGCGTGGATCGTCGACCTCGGACCAGCTGACTTGACCAGGAGCCTGAAAGCAGACGCCGTTCACAGGAACTATCTTCACCGATGTCGACGGTCGGCGTGGACGATCGGAAGGGGTGACCGCGATGACGGACCGCTCGGAGAGCGCTCTCTACCTCACTCGTCGGACATACCGTCCAGGGTCGCCAGGAAGTGCTGGAGATCGGCCGGAATGGCGCTGCGAATGTCCAGGATCGGCCAGAGTGTCACCGGTGGACACTCGATGAGCGCGGGGCCGAGCGTGACGGCGTCGAGATCGTCGTGGAGGTGCGGGCGTTGGCCGCAATGCCGGGCGTCACAGGACGCCCGTACGCCGAACCGGCATTCCTTCCACTGACACGTGCGCCCGATGTACTCGCCGCGCTCATTGGCGAGGAAGATGTCGGCGCCTCGATTGAGGCTTTGCGCATGACCCTTGAGGCGACGGCCGAGGGTCGCGAGCGGCGACAGGTCGACGTCATCGGTCACCGTCACCAGCACGTCGACATCCTTTGGATCGAGCTTCGGCGTCACGATCGAGCCGACCAGCGAGATACGCCGCACACCCGGAAGCGTGCGAGCGGCGAGGACGAATCGCCGAAGTCCCACCAGCAGCTCGGCGCGGTACCCCTCCGACATCACGCCGCCTTGCGAAGTGCGATGCTCGCCCAGGCCACCGTGAAGAAGGCGTAGATGCCGACCGTCGAGTAACCCAGTGCGTTGACGGCGCTTGCCAGGACCGCCTGCAGGGACACGATGACCGCGATGGCGGCGGCCAGCGCGAAGAACGTCGACATGCTGCGCTGCAGTCGCGCGTCTGTCGTGTGACGGGCTGCGACGAACGCACCGGCGCTGTGGACGAGTGCAACGCCGAACAACCGTGCGATCAGTGCGGTCCCTGCCGTCCATCCGGACACGCCGTAGAGGGCGCCGGTCGCTTCGGGCGCCAACAGGAACGCGAGGCCGAACGGCACGGTGGTGACGGTGCCGAGCAGACAGACCAGCGAGAAGGGCATGACGTCTCCCGTGTCCGAGGGGACGGCTCGACACAGGTCGACTGGCACGCGCCCCTCCTCACGTGCGACCGCATGATGTGCCGAATGGTTGTGCAGTGTGCACGATTCCGCCCGCCGAGGGAAGCGAACCCGCGCTGCGTGCGTCAGGACTGCATCAGCGTGCCGCGGTCCGTGCAGCACGGAGGTACCGGTGTCCGAGCCAGGCACACAGGACGATGACCAGGAGAGCCGGCACGAAGAGAACACCGCTGGGGACGACGAAGCGGGCCGGGAACAGCAGTAACCCGACCGCCACCAGCAGCGCGGGCCCAGCCAGCCGGGAACGCCGCCAGAGGAAGACACCCGCCGCGAGATAAGAGCCACTCCAGAGCAGGGCCGAAAGGGTCAGGAGCGGCGACGTGGCGGCATTGGTCGGCCATGCCGACCAGGCGACGGCAAACCCGGCCACGCTCGCCACGAGGCACACCGCCGCCAACATCGTCATCCCCAGCGATCGCGGCCTGGTCGCATTCATCGGGTCACGCGGACAGTCGGGCCAGAGTCGAGCCGTTGCCTATCGGCCGACCGCCGCAGGCACCGGGCCGCGGGTGATCTCGGTCGGACCGTCGAGCACCGAGAAGACCTGCGCGGTGATGTCGCTGAACGAGCCATGCGACCGCAATGCGGCTATCACCGGCCCATCGGCAAACGCGCGCAACGACGTCTCGTCGTCGAAGAGATACGTGCCGCCGCCGCGGGACTGCGCCTCGTCGAACAACCAGATCTTCCAGCGCAGTCCGTGGGCGCGGGCGATGTCGTAAGCGGCGGGGGCGAAGTCGCGTTCGAAGTCGGCGCGGCTCCCGTGGAACGTGTACGTGACCTGGAGCACCTGGGGCGTCATGGCGCCTCTCCTGAGCGGTCGCGCAACGGGAGGGCCGTCGGCGCTCGCTGAGAGGTAGACGTGCCGGCGTCGATGCAGGTTCTGTCGTTCGGACGGCGCTCCGTGGACGTTGATGCAACGATGCTCGCGCGTACGGGTGACATCCACCCAGATACGAACACAGAACGCAGTTGGTGATGACCGTTGACGACGCCGGTCGGTCAGTACGTCGCCGAGTGGTAGATGAAGTGGACCGTGTTGTCGTCAGCGAGCGTGCACCGCGCCACCAGCGGACGGATGTCCGAGACGGCAATTGTCGCGATGCGTACGCCGTTCAGCACGCACGTCCATGAGTGACCGGCGCCGGCAACCGACGCGAGATACCCAGCCGACAGTTCACGAGCCAGCGTCACGGGATCCTGCACTGCTTCGATGTATCTGAAGGTCCGGTGAGGCGCGTCCGCATCGTCTCCCGCACAGACGGAATCGCGAGTGATGACCACCGACGCGCGCGGCAGACCATCGAAATCAGCCCCTCGCAACCAGTAGTAACCGTGCGACGCGCTCGCGCGTCCATCGGCGCCTTATCGCCCTCGGTCGGATTCGCGAAGCGGGCGCCAGTCGGGATCGATGCCGTCGCCTGACGAGCGCGGTCGCACCCGCGCGCGGAACCGCGCCTCCACCGCGCCGACCGCCGCGTAGTTACCTTGCGCGGCGGCCAGGCTGGGAACGTTCGCCCCACCACCGAACCATGGGTCCGCCGCCTGGACGGAGTCGTCCTCCCAGAAACAGCACGGACAGATCGCATGAGAGCCTGGGGGCTCGGCAAAGCTCAGGGAACCGCAGCACGGGCACGGGTAACGTCCGTTCAATCGCTTCGCTGCAGTCATCACACGTCCGACGGGCTCTTCGGAGACGCGCCCCTACCGTCGTGACGCGGGAGTCAACAGCGTCGCGAGTTTCGTCAGCGAGTCGTGCCATCCGGCTTCGTTGTCGGCCGGTGCGATGCCCGCCGGCAGATTCTCGTGGACGGCGGTGAGGCGCGTGCCTGTCCCCTCACCGACCAACTCCGTGGTGATGCGATTCTCGCCCTGCATCCGCGGATCGTCGGTCTCGAACTCGAGGCACTCGATGATGCGATGCCCCTGCAGCAACTCCTCGAAATGTCCGCTATAGGTGTCGGAGTGTGTGCTCGACTTTCCGACTGCATCCGGCGCGTCGTACGTGAGCGACACGCGGAATCGACCACCAACGCGCGGCTCGAACTCGTGGACCTCGCTGCGCATGCCATCGGGCACGCGCCAGCGAGCGATCAACTCGGGGTCGAGTAACGCTGCGTAAACAAGCGCAGGCGTCGCGTCGATCCAGATCGTGTGTCGGGTCGTACTCACTGCAATCAGGTCCCCACGTGCTTCCACCGACCGCCCTCGGTTCGGCATCGAGACTCTTCACCGACCGGGCGCCTCAGAGAGGCGCCCCTACCATCGAGAAACTGCGTACGAGCAAGAACACGGAG
>DATJTM010000234.1:0-9633 GCA_035503395.1 Luteitalea sp. | reverse complement strand
CGCCGGGTAGCGGGCCGACGCGGTACGATCGAGGCATGAGCGCCTCCAGCGACAACCTGTACGGCGCCGGGGGCGGCGAGCGGGCCACTCCGGGTAGCTACGGACAGCCACCCGCCGGGGTGCGTCTGCCGGAGGCGACACGGCTCGGACCGGTGCGGCTACAGGTGGCCGACCTGCAGCGGTCGCAGGAGTACTACACGCACGTCCTCGGGCTTCGGCAGGCGGCGTCGAGCGCGACCTCGGTGTCGCTGGCCCCGCACGGCGACAATCGGATCCTGCTCGAACTCCACGAACAGTCGGGCGCCGCGCGAGCCGACGGCCGGCCGCACTGGGGCCTCTATCACTTCGCACTGCTGCTCCCCGATCGCGCGTCGCTCGGTCGGTTCGTCCGCCATCTCGCCCAGGTCGGCGTGCGTGCCGGCGCCGGCGATCATCTCGTAAGTGAAGCCTTCTACCTCACCGACCCGGACGGTCTCGCCATCGAGGTCTACGCCGATCGGCCGCGCGACACCTGGCGTCGTCGCGGGCGAGAGCTGATGCTGGCGACCGATCCGGTGCAGGTGCCCGAACTCCTGCGCGCCGCTGGTGACACGGCATGGACGGGGATGCCGGCCGGCACCGTGATGGGCCACGTCCATCTGCATGTCGGCGACATCGCCACGGCTGGCGACTTCTACGGCGAGACGATCGGCTTCGATCGCACCACGTGGAGCTACCCCGGGGCCCTCTTCCTCGGGGCCGGTGGCTATCACCATCACGTCGGCACCAACACGTGGGCCGGTGCGTCGGCGTCCGCGCCTCGCGCCGACGACGCGAGGCTGCTGGCATGGACGGTCGAACTGCCGTCGGCCGCCGACGTCGAGGCGCTGGCCGCTCGCCTCGAGGCGGCCGGACACGTCGGCACTTTCGACGAGAACCGCGTGCTGATCGTCGTCGACCCGTGGGGCACACCGTTGCGTGTCGCCGCTGCAGGCGCGGCATGACGTCTGTGCCCCGTCCACACCTGCACCTGCACGCCACGTCGGTCTTCGTCCGCGACCTCGATCGCAGCCTCGCGTTCTTCGTCGGTAGCCTCGGCTTCGGCTGCATCACCAATCGCGACACTCAACCGAAGCAGCCCTGGGTCGCGGTCATTCCGCCGGATGGGACGGCGCTGCTGTCGCTCGTGCAGCCATCGACCGACGAGGAAGCTCGGAAGGTCGGTCAATCGACGCCGATCGTCTTCATCACCGACGACATCCAGGCACAGTACGAGGCGTGGGCGGCGGCGGGCGTCCCATTCCTGCACGCACCGCAGCTTGCCGAGTGGGGCGGCGTGTTCACGTACTTCCACGACGTCGACGGCAACCGGTTCCTCCTGGCGTCAGTGGACCCGATGACGCGGCAATTGCACGCTGAACGACTCGCGATTGCACAGCGGGCCGAGGCCGAACGGCGTGCCGCGCACGAGCGGACGATTGCACGCGACGTCCAGGCCCGCCTGTTCCCGCAGTCGCCCCCTGCATCGTCGGCCCTCACGATGGCGGGCGCATGCCTGCAGGCCCGCGACGTCGGCGGCGACTACTTCGATTACCTGTCACTCGGCGACGGTCGGCTGGGACTGATCGTCGCCGACATCGCGGGCAAGGGGATGCCGGCGGCGCTGCTGATGGCGCACCTGCAGGCGAGCGTGCGCAGCCTCGCCGTGTCGGCCGCGCAGGACCCGCTGCAGTTCCTCGGCGCCGTCCACGCCAGGTTCTGGGAGGCCACGCCGCCGCAGGCATATGCGACGCTATTCTTCGCCGAGTTCGACGAGCGGACGAAGCGCATTCGCTATGCCAACTGCGGCCACCCGCCAGGGCTCCTGTGGCGCGACGGCCGGTGCCAGCGGCTCGCCTCGACGTCGACGGTGCTGGGTCTGTTCGAATCGTGGTCAGGCCAGCTCGAGGAGCGTCAGCTGCAGCCGGGCGACCTCCTTGTGGTGCACTCCGATGGTGTCGGCGACGCGCTCGACGCGCAGGGCGAGGAGTATGGCGATCTGCGGCTGGAGGCGTGCGTCGCACGTCACCTGGGTGACGACGTGGACACGCTCGTGCAGGCGGTCATCGGAGATGTGCGCGCGTTCGGGGTGGAGACGCAGACCGACGACATCACGGTGCTGGCCGCCCGCGTCTTGTGATGAGGCTGCAGGCGTCGGCCGGACGCCGCGCATTCCTGTGCGGGATGCGATAATCGCCGCGGTGCGCGCCCGTAGCTCAGCTGGATAGAGCACCGGCCTTCTAAGCCGGGGGTCGCAGGTTCGAGCCCTGCCGGGCGTACCAAGTCGCAGAGCGACTTGGTATCGCCACGCCAGCCCTCAGCCGCGTGGCTCCGCCGCCGGCTCGCCCCCGCGGTCGAGCCCTGCTTGCTACGCCGAAGCGCATTGCGCGAAGGCGGGCCGGGCGTATCAATCTCAGTGTCTGACAGAGACCACGCACTCGGGTGATCCGACCGTTGAGTCCTCGGCCCGTCAGGCGTTGTAAGCAGCCACGGACCACGTCGAGGCCGCTATACTGCCGGGGGACTCGTGATGACCCTTGACGCCGTGACCAACGCTGTGCAGCGCCTCGAGTACCGTCTTCGAACCGAGTTCGGAGTCGCAGCGCTGTACGTCTTCGGCTCGGTGGCCCGCGGCGAGGCCCGCCTCGGCAGCGACGTCGATGTACTCGTCGAGTTCGACGGCCCCGCCACGTTCGCGCGGTTCATGGATCTGAAGGCGCTGCTTGAAGACACCCTGAGCGCACGCGTCGACCTGGTGACCCGCGCAGCGCTCCGCTCGCAGCTGAAGCCACGCATCGAAGCCGAAGCCCGCCGTGTCGCGTGACGCTACGCCGTACGTCGACGACATGATCGAGGCGAGCCGTCGTGTATTGAAGTACAGCGACGGGCTCGGCAGGGCGCAGCTGGTGTCGGGCACTATGGCGCACGATGCCGTCCTGCGGAACCTCGAAGTGCTCGGCGAAGCCGCGAAGAACGTACCGGCGGCGATGCGCCAGATGGACGACACGATCGCGTGGCGCCGCATTGCAGGGTTGCGTGACGTGCTCGCACATGCCTACTTCGGCATCGACGACGACATCGTGTGGAGTGTCGTGGCCGAGGAACTCCCGTCGCTGTTGCCGCGATTGGTCGCCTTGCGCTTACGACTCTGAACTTCGCTCCAGCGGCGGGTCATCGTGACGCGGCCATTGGTTACGACGATGGAGGGCCGGCGGCCGAGCAGGCTGGGCGACTCGTCATCGTCAGCGGTACCGGACCAATTGCCGTCGCGGTCGACATGCACGACCGTGTGCTAGTGGTAACGACTCGCGCGTGGAATCGCCATCACCAGGTCGACGTTCGGCGGCGCTGGACGTGGCCCACTTGCCAACCTGGCATGCCGGTCCAAGCGAGCCAGCGAGCGGATCTCCAGCAACCGGTTGCGTCGTTATGGACAGCAGTGGCCGACACAAATCGCGCCATCGCCACATCGTCAGTCGCCTCGCCGGGTCAGCCCGTGCCTCGCCGGCATTACCACGAGGTTGACCGACGCGGTGCCGGGATCGAACGTGATGTGGGCTTCACCGCGGTACACCTGACGCAGCACCTGCGCCACCTTGACCTCGAGCGACGTCTCGTTCAGGCCGTAGTCGGTGCCTTCTCTTAACACGAACGACTCGACCACCGCTCGGAGCGTGTCCGGCTCCAGCTGGTCTGGCGCCACTCGCACCGGGGCGCTGTCGTCGAAGTCTGTGTGCTCCGCCTCTTCGAGCGTGGGCTCCTGCTCGTCGTCCATGCAACACCACGATATCCGATGGGATGGGACTGCTCCCCGCCACCGGGCGCTGCTCGGGACTGGACGGCGATACGGTCAGGATCGAGCGCGTTGGCGACGGCCTCGTGCCTGAGCGCCGTTTTCTGAAGAAGGGCTACCGTCGCACTTGCCGACGCGGCGGTGCCGACGGGACCGCGGGCGCGACGGCCCACATCTGGCGCACTTCCTCGATGGCGCTCCGGCGGCTCTCCGCTTGTTCGAGATCGAGCTGGATGAACTGAAGACCACCCAGCAGCCATTGCGCCAGTTCCGGCTTCACGAGGCGGTAGAAGACGTGACGTCCCTCTCGACGCTCGACCACCAGGCGATGGGCGCGAAGCACGGCGAGGTTCTGCGACGTGCGCGAGTGACTGACGTTCAGGGCCGCCTGCAGCGCATTGACGTCGAGTTCTCCCTCCCGGAGTTCCTCGACGATGCGGACCCGATCGGGGTGACTCAGCACGTTGAACAACTGGCCAAGTTCCTTCGCGACGAAACTGCGATTGGGCATCAGGTGTTCACGCATGCACACATGTGCATACGCGTGACGCAGGTGAGTGTATCGGCCGGGTGCGCGCGGCGGCAATCGGAATCCGGGCGCCGAGCCGGAGGTGAGGTCAATAGCCAGGCCCGCCCCCGTGGGTGGAGCGGACTCTTGACATCGGATGAGCCTGTCTCGTAGCCTCTACATATGCGAATGTTTGCACATGTTAACGCATAGCTCGATGCCAGCGACCCTCACGGCCGACGCGTGGCGCCGATTCGCGTCATGGATCGCCGATCGACGCGGCGTCGACGTGCATGGCGAGGCGCTCGACCGCGGCATTCGTCGCATCGCCGTCAACGATGACGGGCCGGTGCACGATCGCGCCGCGACCCTGCTGGCCTCGGTCGGCGTCGGCACCATCCTGGTCAGGCGCACGTTGAACGAGGTCATTGCCGACGCCAGCACGAAGCGGCCGTGGGTGGCATTCAGCGACACGCCGGCGTCCAACGAGCCGATCGCGATCCTGGGCACGCGATGGGGCCGGGTGCTGGCTTGTCGGCCGGCTGTGTCACCACGCCTCGTGACCATGCGCCGGGCCCAGGTCGCGCGCACACTGGGTCTCCCCGACGCCCAGGCCCAAGGCGTGTGGCTCGTGAACGAGCCGGAGGCGCCCTTGTCGGCCATGCGCGCAACCGGGCCGGAGGGCATGTCCCCCATCCGGCGGCTGCGCGCGATGCTGCACGACGAGCGCCAGACGCTGTCGGTGGCGATCATCTACTCGGTCGTCATCGGTCTCATGTCGCTGGTCGTGCCAATCGCCGTCCAGTCGCTGGTCAACACGATCGCCTTCGGCACCGCACTGCAGCCCCTGGTCGTGCTGACCGGCGTCGTCGGCATCGGGCTCGGCTTTGCCGCGCTTCTCAACGGGCTGCGCGCGGTCGTGGTGGAGATCCTGCAACGCAGCCTGTTCGCCCGGACGGCGGTTGACGTCACCTATCGCCTGCTCCACGTGCGCGCCGACGCCTTCGACCGCTTTCACGGCCCCGAACTGGTCAATCGCTTCTTCGACGTCGTGACGGTGCAGAAATCGGCGGCGCTGCTCCTGATCGACGGCCTCAGCATCGTCATGCAGACCGCGATCGGCATGGTGCTGCTCGCGCTGTATCACCCCTGGCTGCTCGTCTTCGACGTCGTGCTCGTGGTGGCCATGCTCGTCATCGTCCTGGTCCTGGGGCGTGGTGCGATCGCCACGAGCATCAACGAGTCGAAGGCGAAGTACGCGCTCGAAGCCTGGCTGGAACAGATTGCCGCCCACCTCGTCACGTTCAAGTCTGACGGCGGCGCCGCGTACGCGACCCGCCGTTCGGAGGGCCTGCTGGACGAGTACCTGGCCTACCGCGCCCGGCACTTCCGCATCCTGCTGCGCCAGATCGTCGGTGCCTTCGCCCTTCAGGCACTCGCCTCGTCGGCACTGCTCGGGATCGGCGGATGGCTCGTCATCTCGCGGCAGCTCACCCTCGGCCAGCTGGTGGCGAGCGAACTCGTCGTCGCGCTGATGGTCAGTGCCTTCACGAAGTTCGGCAAGCAGCTCGAGATGTTCTACGACCTGGTCGCGGCCACCGACAAGTTGGGCGCGCTCGTGGACCTGCCACTCGAACGGGACGGCGGCGAAGTCACGCCGGCGCACGACACGCCGGCCGCCATCACGCTGGCTGACGTGCGCGGCGGCTATGCCGACAGTGACGGCCGTCCCACGCTGGACGTCTCGCTCGATGTCGAACCGGGGGCGCGGCTCGGCATCACCGGCCCGCTCGGTTCGGGCAAGAGCACGCTGGCCGACATGCTCTTCGGATTGCGGGTGCCCGACGCGGGCACCGTGCTACTCGACGGCATCGACATCCGCGACGTCCCCCTCCCCGAGTGGCGTCGCTCGGTCGTGCTCGTCCGCGCCGTCGAGATCTTTCCCGGCACCGTCATCGACAACATTCGCCTGGGTCGTGAGGACATCACGGTCGAGGACATCAGCCGCACGCTCGATCGGGTCGGGGTGCTGGACGAATTGCGGGCCATGCCCGACGGCTTGGCGACACGCCTGCAGCCCAATGCGCGGCCGTTGTCGTCGCGACAGGCGCTGCGCCTGATGCTCGCCCGCGGCATGGCCGCCCGACCGCGTCTGCTCGTGCTCGACGGCGTACTCGATGCGGTGCTCGACACGTCGCGCGATTCGGACCAGCTGCTCGACGCGTTGTTCGGGCCTGACGCGCCGTGGACCCTCGTCTGCACCACCGACGAGCCCGCCGTGCTGGCGCGGTGTACGCGCGTGGTGACGCTGCGGGACGGGCGCGTCGCCGCGTCGCGCGCCCCGGAGGTGTCGTCATGAAACCGCTGGCCTCACGTTCCTGGCCCCACGACGGATACATCGCGTTGCAGACGGTGCACGTGCCGCGCGCATCGCAGGTGCTGGCGCGCCTGCTGCTCGTCATGCTCGGCCTCACGGCGGCGCTGCTGGTGTTCACGCCATGGCAGCAGAACGTCACCGGCACCGGGCGCGTCATCGCCTACAACCCGGAAGAGCGCCCGCAAGAGGTGCAGGCGCCGATTGACGGCCGCATCCTCCGCTGGCACGTCGTCGAGGGGACGCGGGTGCGCAAGGGCACGCCGCTCGTCGATCTGACCGACAACGATCCGTCCTTCATGCAGCGGCTGGCTGACGAACGGGCGGCGCTCGAACGCAGCGTCGCCGAGAACGCGCGTCGGCTTCGCGCCATCGAGGACCGCGTCGCCGGGCTGGGGCGGACACGAACGACTGGCGTCGACGCCGCCGACGCGCGAGTGCGGATGGCGAATGAACGCGTCGCTGCCGCCGAACGCGCGCTGTCGGCTGCCAGGGCCGCCGAGCACACGGCGCGCCTCAACCTGACGCGGCAGGAGGCGCTGTCGGCCAAGGGACTGGCGTCGGCGCGCGCGCTCGAACTCGCACAACTCGACATCGCGCAGAAGACGGCCGACGTCGATCGTTCTTCGGCCGCGCTCAATGCGGCGCGCCACGAGCAGCAGTCGCTCGGCCAGGAACGGGAGCGCACCGATGCCGATGCGGCGACGCGCATCGACGAAGCCTGGGCCGCGCACGCCTCCGCTGCCAGCGATCTGGCCAAGGCGCGCGCCGACCTGACGCGTCTCGACGTGCGGGTGGCCCGTCAGGCTACGCAGCACGTGCTCGCCCCCATTGACGGCACGGTGTGGCGCGTCGTCGGCCGGCAGAACGGTGAGTTCCTCAAGGCGGGCGCCACGCTGGTGGTCCTCGTGCCCGACGTGCAGCGCACCGTCGTCGAGTTGTTCATGAACGGCAATGACATCCCCATCGTGAGTGCGGGCAGGTCGGTCCGTCTGCAGTTCGAGGGGTGGCCGGCCTTGCAGTTCAGCGGCTGGCCGAGCGCCGCCGTTGGCACGTTTGGTGGACGAGTGCTGCTGGTGGATGCGACCGACGACGGCCAGGGGCGCTTCCGGGTGCTGGTCGAGCCAGACCCGCGTGATGAGCCCTGGCCGTCCGGGCAGTACCTGCGGCAAGGTGTCCGGGCGAATGGGTGGGTGCTGCTCGACAACGTCGCGCTCGGCTACGAGTTGTGGCGGCAGTTCAATGGGTTCCCTCCGGCAATCGCGATGAAGGGGGCGGCCGACAACAGGAAGGCCACGAGCAACGTGGTGGAGGTCGGGAAGTGAGGAGACCACTGGCCGGTCTTGCCGTGGTGTCGGCGTGCCTGGCATTGAATGCGGCGGCCGCGCACGCCGCTGGCGGCGACGCCGTGCGTGAGACCGCTGTCGCCCAGGCCGCAGACGCCGCCCCGTCACTCACGCTGGGCGAAGTGCTCACGAGCGCCGAGCAGACCTTCCCGATGCTCGAGGCCGCGCGGCAGGAGACCGACGCGGCGGCCGGCGAGGCCCTGGCTGCGGAGGGGGCCTTCGACCTGCGCCTGCAGGCCAGCGCCGAAACCTTGCGGGGCACCGGCTACGAGAACGATCGGGGTTCGTTTGTCCTGCAGCAGCCCTTGACGTTCGGCGGCGCCAGCATCTTCGGTGGGTACCGTCTTGGCCGCGGCATCTTCGCGCCGTACGACGGCAAGGCGCAGACACTAACCGACGGCGAATGGAAGGCTGGTGTCAGTCTGCCGCTGCTCCGCGACCGCGCCATTGACAGTCGCCGCGCGGGTGTCGCCCGCACGGCGCTGGGCGTCGAGGCCGCCACGTACCGGGCCGACGGGGCGCGCCTGCGGGTGTTGGCAGACGCCGCCACCCGTTACTGGGACTGGGTTGCGGCTGGCCACCAGCTCGTGGTCGCCTCGAGTCTGCTGGCCATCGCCGAGGCTCGCGACCGCGACCTCGGCACCGCGGTGAGCCTTGGCGCGATCGCGCCGGTCGAACGCCTCGACAATCAGCGCTCCATCCTGCAGCGACGCAGTGGCGTCATCGCTGCGACTCGCGCCTTCGAACGGCATGCACTGGCATTGTCCCTGTATCTGCGCGGTCCGGACGGCACGCCCCGCATGCCCAGCGTCACGCAGGTGCCGCCGTCGACGCTGTCGGTGCCACCGCCCCCGGATGCCGCCACCGTGGAAGCCGACGTGGTGCGCGCACTGGACGCACGCCCGGAGGTGCGCTCGCTGCTGATCGGTCGGGCCCAGCAGGACGTCGCCCTGGAACTCGCGCGTAACGAGGCATTGCCGAGCCTGGAGATCTTCGGCGAAGTGGCGCGCGATCGCGGCGCTGGCTCGGCGTCATTACGCGGAACGGAGGTGGATGCCGGCGCCTCGTTCATGCTACCGATGCAGCGACGCCAGGCGCGCGGGCAGACGCGCGCCGCTCTCGCCGCGCGCGCCCGCATCGATGCGGAGCTGCGGCTCGCCCGCGACCGTGTACGCGTCGAGGTCGAAGATGCGCTGAGCGCGTGGCGTGCGGCGGCGGCGTCGCTGGACCTCATTCGCCAGGAACTCGACGCCGCGCGGGCGCTCGAGCAGGCCGAGCGCGACCGTTTCGTCCTGGGCGAATCCACGCAGTTCCTCGTGAACCTCCGCGAACTGGCCACTGCGGAAGGGGCCTTCCGTGAGATTGCGGCGGTGGCCGAGGGCCTCAAGGCCAGCGTGGCTTACGACGCCGCAACCGCGCGTCCGCCGCGGCCGCAGCCTTGACGTCACTTGCGTCGGTTCGCGATGAAACGACACGTGGCGCCGTTGTCGCGGCCGTGACCCGGCTCAGCGAGTGTGCCGGTCCGGCTCCGGTGCGCCGAAGTACACGCGGTAGCCGGAACCGGTAGCCATCTTCACCGCGGCATCACGGGCGC
>DATJTM010000233.1:0-9542 GCA_035503395.1 Luteitalea sp. | reverse complement strand
AACGACGTCGTCAGCGTGCCGATGCCGTGGTTCATGTGGAACAAGCAATACGTCACGCCTCTCTACGGCGGCTGCCAGCCGGCGCGCGACTTCCCGCGCCTCTTCGCCCGCTATCTCGACGGTGAGTTGCAGCTGGATTCGCTGGTGACGCGCACCTACCCACTCGGCCGCCTCGAGGAGGCCCTCGACGACATGCTGGCCGGCCGCAACGCCAAGGGCGTGATTATGTTCGACGAAGAGTGAACACTGGGCCTTGGGCCTTCGGCACACGGGGCACACGGGCATCACTGACCGTCGAACTGAAGTTCGACGGCTACGACGAGCGACGCTGGGCTCCATACTCTCTCGTTGCCGACCGACTTGTCGGTCGGTTCCCGAGCGTGGCCTTCTGACATCTGACTTCTGATGTTCCGAACCGTATGTGTGTCCGACCCGCGTTTCGAGGCCGATGGCCTGCGGAGCGTCGTCGTGAAGAGCCCGTCCTTACGTGGTCGCGGCGACGTAACCGTCTGGTCGCCACCGGTCCCGCCGGTGGCGCTGGTCATCCTGCTGCACGGTGTGTACGGGAGTCACTGGAGCTGGGCGCTGCAGGGCGGTGCCCATCACACGGCTCGTCGACTGCACGACAGCGGCGAGATTCCCGCCTTCGCACTGGCCATGCCGGTCGACGGCTTGCGTGGTGACGGCACCGGCTACCTGTGCCATCCGGATGGCATCGATTACGAGGGCTGGATCGTCGACGATGTGCCGAAGGCGGCACGGGTCGCACTGCCCGACATGGCCCCGGATGTCCCACGCTTCATCGCCGGGCTGTCGATGGGCGGCTTCGGTGCACTGCGAATCGGCGCGCGTCATCACGCGCGCTTCGCCGGCATCTCCGGCCATTCGTCGATCACGCATCTCGACCAGATGTCCCAGTTCGTCGAAGAGGAGGTCTCGACGCTCGCAGCTGACGCCGCCGATGCGTCGGTCCTCGATGCGATACTCGCGGCCGGCGCCAGCCTGCCGCCACTCCGATTCGACTGCGGTGCTGACGACCCGCTGATCGACGACAACCGCGCCCTGGACGCGGCGTTGCGCATGCGCGACGTCCCCCACACGTATGAGGAGTTCCCCGGCGCCCACGAGTGGGCCTACTGGGAAGCGCACCTGGAAGACAGTCTCCGCTTCTTTGCGCGGAGCCTCTGACGGGAAGGCGGGCTGCGACGCTCATCAGCGGCTGACGGCCGGACAAAGTCCGGCCGCTACACCTGGTCTGCAGGGTGTCGCCCACGATGCGCCGGGGATTTGCGATTTGCGGTTCGCGGTTTGTCGTTCGTCGTTCGTCGTTCGGCGTTCGGCGTTCGCCGTGCGTCGTTCGTCGTTCGATAATGCTCCCGCCGTGATTGAGACGCTTGCCGTCGGCGACTACCGTTCGCTCCGCGAGCTCGTGCTCGGCCTGCATCCGCTGACGCTGATCACCGGCCCCAACGGCAGCGGCAAGTCGAACGTGTACCGCGCGCTGCGGCTGCTGGCATCGACGGCACAGGGCCAATTGCTGCCGTCACTCGCGCGGGAGGGCGGCCTTCCCTCCACGCTGTGGGCCGGTCCCGGGCAGCCGTCGCGCGCCGTACGGGCGGGCGATCATCCAGTCCAGGGCACGACGCGAAACCGCGTGGTGAGCCTCCGCCTCGGCTTCTCCAGCGACACCTTCTCCTACGCCATCGACCTGGGGCTGCCGACGCCCTCATCGTCGGCCTTTGGACGCGATCCCGAGATCAAGCGCGAGGTGATCTGGACGGGCCCGCAATTCCGGCAGGCGGCGTTGCTGGTGGACCGCAAGGGTGGCATCGTGCTCGCCCGCGACTCGTCCGGCGAGTTCGACGTCGTGCAGCAGGATCTCGCCACCTTCGACACGATGTTCACGCACGCCATCGACGCGCAGCGCGCCCCCGAAGTGCTGTTGCTGCGAGAGCAGATGCGTGGCTGGCGCTTCTACGACCAGCTGCGGACCGATCGCGACGCGCCGGCCCGTCGTCCCCAGATCGGCACGTACATGCCTGTCCTCGACGACGAAGGAGCCTCGCTTGCCGCGGCGTTGCAGACGATCGACGAGATCGGCGACCGCCGCGCGCTGCGCGCCGCGATCGACGATGCGTTTCCCGGGGCCACGCTGGAGATCGTGTCCAACGATGGCGTGTTCGAGACCACGCTCCGGCAGCACGGCATCCTGCGACCGCTGCGTGCGACCGAACTGTCGGACGGCACCTTGCGCTACCTGCTGCTGGTGGCCGCGTTGCTCACGCCGCGGCCGCCGCGGTTGCTCGTCCTGAACGAACCCGAGACGAGCCTGCACCCCGACCTGCTGCCCGCCCTGGGCCGCCTGATCGTCGCCACCGCCCTCAGTGCGCAGATCATCGTCGTCTCGCACGCGCCCGGCCTGATCGACGCCCTCGCCTCCGAACCCGCCTGCCATCTGGTCGCCCTCGACAAGCAGCACGGCGAAACCGTCGTCACCAACGTACCGTGGCAGGAACGACCTGGCTGGAAATGGCCGACGCGTTGAGTCGCTTCGCTCATTGCCGCGCTGCGTGTTTCTGTACACTGAGCCCGTGCCGAAATCGTCCGCTGCCGGGCCACGCTGGCTGATTCCCGTTCTCGTCGCCGTCGTCGTACTCGCGCTGGCGACGTTCACGCCGCGGTTGCCGGGGGACCAGGCCGTGTCGAGGTTCATCCAGGCGATGGGGATCGGGTCCGGGCCGGCGAGCGCGGTGACGTCGCTGGCGATGCAGCCGACGATCTTCGCCGTGCTCGGCGTCGGGATGTTGCTCGCCACGTGGCGCGGTCGCCTGCGCGGACTCGTCACGGCCGCCGTGCTCATCCTGTTCTGGTGGTATGCCGGTGAACCGCTGAAGACGATCGTGCAGCGGCCACGCCCGACGGCCGATCTCGTCGAGGTGGTCCGCGCCTCGAGCGGCTTCTCGTTCCCCTCGACGTTCGCCACTGCGTGGTACAGCGCCTGGCTGCCAGTGGCGATCTATGCGTGGCGCACGCGACAGCGCGCCGCTGGCATGGCCGTCGCGATTGCCGCCGGCCTGCTGATCCTCGTCGGCGCCTGGGCGCGCATCCGCATGGGCGCCCACTGGCCGAGCGACCTTCTGATGACGCTCGCGCTCGTGTGGTCGACGTTCGCGCTGATCGAGCTGGCCGTGGATCGACTGGACAGCAAGGGATGACCGAGGCGCCGATCCGCGAACGCCGCTTCACGGCCGATCGCGGCGACGAGCGCCTGCGGCTCGATCAGGCGGTGATGCGCCGGATCGGCGACGAGCCCGGGCTGTCGCGCACGCGCGTCCAGCGCTGGCTCGATGCCGGCCTCATCACCGTCAACGGCGCGTCGGGTCGCCGCGCGTCCTCGTCGCTCAAGCAGGGCGACGAGGTCGTCGTCACGCTGCCGAAGCCGCGGACACGGCGACAGCACGCGCCGGAAGCCGTACCGCTCAGCATCCTGTACGAAGACGAGTGGCTCGTCGTGGTCGACAAGCCATCCGGGATGGTGAGCCATCCGACCGGCCGGTTGCAGTCGGGCACGCTGTTCAACGCGCTGCTCCATCAGGCTCGTGGCTGGGAGGACACGACGGCGCGGCCCGGTCTCGTGCATCGACTCGATCGCAACACGTCGGGCGTGCTGCTCGTCGCCAAGTCGCGCGCGGTGCATGCACGCGCAGCGCGACTGCTCGGCACCGAGCACGCCACCAAGGTCTATCTGGCCGTGGTCCTCGGCAAGCCGCCCGAGGATGCCGCCATCACCTACCCACTCGGGAAGATCAGCGAGCGGCCACCCCGGGTCGGCGTGGTCGACGACGGGTGGCCAAGCGTGACATGGATCGAACGCCTGCAATCGACCTGGCCGATGCCCGACGGCCTTGCCCTGCTCGAGTGCACGCTGGGAACGGGACGGCTGCACCAGATCCGGGCCCACCTGCTCGCGGCGGGCTTCCCCGTTGCTGGTGATCCGATTTATCGCAGCGAGAAGGCGGAGGCGAAGCTGCCGCCGCTGACGCGCGCGCAGGTCGACGCGCTCGACGGGCAGGCGCTGCACGCCTGGCGGTTGACGCTGCCGCATCCGATGACGGGCGTACAGCTCGACGTCACCGCGCCGGTGCCGGCTCGCCTGCAGGCCCTCGGCGTCAACCCAGGTGGATCCTGGGACGCCACTGTGGGTCGGCCTCGATCTGGCGCAATACCTCACGCGTGACCGGGGCGGTATCGCCCTCGCCGAACGCCATGAACTTCAACAGGTACGCAATCGGATTGCCTTCGGTCCAGCCGAAGTACGCGTGCGGCACCCGTCCCGTCGCATCCCGCACGTGCAGGAGCAGCGCGGCAATCGCGTTGGGCACTGCCGGACTCTTGCACCGCAGCACGCGATAAGGCCCCACCTGCACGCCCGCCACGTCGAGCACGTCGTCGACGAACTCGGACGCGTCGCCCGGCTGCACTTCGAGGAAGAGCACGTTGCTCAGCGACTCGATGTGATGGCTGCTGCGGGCTTCCCGCCACTTGGCGGCGTATTCCGATTCGTCGCCCCGGTCCGGACGATTGGCAATCACGCGGACCGTCGGCGCCGTCAACGACGCGAGCCAGCTGCCGGCGGTGTCGTCGAAGTTCACCTGCTTGATGCGCAGCTCGGTGCTCCGCAACACGCGCGACGTCAGCGACAGGCCGATGATCGCGAGGATGAAGAAGCTGGCGATCTTGATGCCGTCCGGCCGTTCGACGACGTTGAGGACGGTGGTGTAGAGGAAGACGAGCGTGATGGCGCCGAAACCGTAGAACCAGCCGCCGGTGCGGCGCGCGTGGATGGTCGCGGCCAGGGCCGCCGACGTCATGAGCACCAGCACGCCCGTGGCGTAGGCACCGCCCTGCGCCTCGACGTCGGCGTCGAAGATCGCGGTCACGATCCAGGTGACGAGCAGCAGGATCAGCACGAGCGGTCGCGTCGCCCGCACCCAGTCGGGCGCCATGCCGTAGCGCGGCAGGTACTTGGGAATCAGCGTCAGCAGGCCGGCCATCGCCGAGGCGCCGGCGAACCAGAGAATCGCGATGGTCAGCAGGTCGTAGATCGTGCCGAAGACGTGACCGAGGTCGCGGTGAGCGAGATAGGCGAGCGCGCGGCCGCGGGCTTCGCCGCCTTCCTCGAAGGCCGACGCCGGGATGTTCAGCGTCGTCGCGATGCTGCTCGCGAGCAGCAGCACGCTCATGATGAGCGCAGCTGTCGTAAGCAGCCGGCCGGTGTTACGGATGCGGCCATGGGGCGCGTCGGGAGACTCGCCCTGATCGCCACGCACCAGCGGCATCACGGCGACGCCCGTCTCGAACCCGGAGAGCCCGAGCGCCAGCTTCGGGAACAGGAACAACGCCACCGCCGCCATCACCGCCGGGTTGCCGTGCGTGGCAAACAGTGCCGTCTGCCAGTTGGCGAAGTACTCGGGATGATGCGCGACGTTCCACAGCTCCACCGCGAGCACGACGGCGTTGCACGCCAGGTAGCCGATGACGATCACCACGGCCAGGCCGATCGCTTCGCGGAAGCCCTTCAGGAACACTGCGCCGAGCGCCGTCAGCAGCAGGAGCGTCAGGCCGAGCGGGTGATCGAGCCAGTGCGGCGAGAACGGGTTGTGGATGATGTGCTCAGTGGCGTCGGCGGCCGACAGCGTGATCGTGATCACGAAGTCGGTGACGGCGAACCCGAGCAGCACGAGCACCAGCGCCTTGCCGCGCCAGCGCGGGAGCAACTGCTCGAGCAGCGAGATGCTGCCCTGCCCATGCGGGCTGAGCGCGGCGATGCGGTGATACACCGGCAACGCGCCGAACAGTGTCAGCGCGATCAGCACCAGCGTCGCAATCGGCGACAGCACGCCGGCCGCCAGGAACGCGATGCCGGGCTGGTAGCCGAGGGTCGAGAAGTAGTCGACACCCGTCAAGCACATGACCCGCCACCAGGGCGCGGTATGAGCCGGGGCATGCCCGCTGACGGTTTCGGGTTGGAGATCGGAAAGGAGCCAGGCCCGGAGGGCTGCGGTCGTCACGGCTGACAGGGCCGCCCCGACGGACGTGGGTCCGGGCAGGACGCGGCAGGCGTCAACACTACGCCCAGCACCGCCAGCCACGCAACTGGCCCCTGCCGCGATGGGCGACGTCGCAACGTCGCGATACAATCCCCGTTCCGACGCCCCAGCCGCTTCGGTCGTGCACGCGGCAGGCGCCGGGGGAGGCCTGCCCCGATGTCCGTCCTTGCGTCCGCCCCCTCGATCCCGGTCACCCGGACCGCGGCTCCGCGTCCGCGTCCCGCGCAGGATGCGCTGGGATTCGGCAAGTACTTCGCCGACCACATGCTGCTGGTCGACTACGAGGAGGGCCGCGGGTGGAGTGATGCGCGCATCGTCCCCTACGGACCACTTCCGCTCGACCCGGCCGCCTCGGTGCTCCACTACGGGCAGGCGATGTTCGAAGGCCTCAAGGCCTACCGCCTGGCCGATGGCCGGACGGCGCTCTTCCGTCCCGACCGGAACGCGCACCGCATGGCCACCGGCGCCGCACGCCTGTCGATCCCTGCCATCGACGAACAGCTGTTCGTGCAGGGCATCGCCCAGCTCGTCGCGACCGACGCTGACTGGATCCCGACCGCGCCGGGCACCGCGCTGTACGTGCGCCCGACGATCATCGCGACCGAGCCGTTCCTCGGCGTGCGTGCCTCGAAGAACTACTTGTTCTACGTGATCACCGGACCTGTCGGCGCCTACTACGCCGGCGGCCTGAAGCCGGTCCGCATCTGGATCGAGCGTGAACGTGTGCGCGCCGTCCGCGGCGGCATCGGTGCCGCCAAGGCGGCTGCCAACTACGTGGCCAGCCTGCAGGTGGCCGAGGAAGCGCGGGCCCGCGGGTGTGATCAGGTCCTGTGGCTCGACGCCATCGACCACCAGCACCTCGAGGAAGTCGGCACGATGAACCTGTGCCTGGTGCTCGACGGCACGCTGGTGACGCCGCCGCTCGGTGGCAGCATCCTGCCGGGCGTGACGCGCGACACGGTGCTGACGCTCGCGAGGGAGTGGGGCATGCCGGTCGAAGAGCGCCCGGTGTCGATTACCGAGGTTCGCGACGCGCATGCCGCCGGCCGCCTGCAGGAAGTCTTCGGTGTCGGCACGGCTGCCGTCATCCAGACGGTCGGCACCCTGAGCAGCGACGACGGCGACATGGTGATCAACGGCGGCGCCGTCGGTCCGGTCGCGCAGAAGCTGTACGACACGATCACGCGCATCCAGTACGGGCTCGACCCGGACCCGCGCGGCTGGCGCGTCGTCATCTGATGCAGCTGCCGATCTACCAGGTCGACGCCTTCACCTCGGAGGTCTTTCGCGGCAATCCTGCCGCGGTGTGCCCGCTCGAGGCCTGGCTGCCCGACAGCACGATGCAGGCGATTGCCGCCGAGAACAACCTCGCGGAAACCGCCTTCTTCGTGCCGACCGGCGAGTCGACCTGGCACCTGCGCTGGTTCACGCCCGAAGTCGAGGTGGACCTGTGCGGCCACGCCACGCTGGCTGCCGCCTTTGTCCTGTTCGAACGTCTCGGGGTGACCGGGACCGCGATCAGCTTCGACACCCGCAGCGGGCGACTCGTCGTCACGCGCGAGGCCGGCGCCTACACGCTCGACTTCCCCGCGCGACGCCCGAAACCGCTGCCGCGCGACCGGCAGGTCGCCGTCGCCATTGGCGGTGAACCCACCGAACTGTGGCTGGCGCGCGACTGCATGGCGGTCTATCCGACCGAAGCGGAGGTCAGGGCGCTGTCGCCCGATCTCGCCAAGGTGAAGGCGCTCGGCGTGTTCGCGATCATGGCGACGGCGCCGGCCGATCCGGCGCTCTCGCCCGGTGCGGACTTCGTCTCGCGCTTCTTCGCGCCCGGGGCCGGGATCGCCGAGGACCCGGTGACGGGGTCGGCACACTGCACCCTCGTCCCGTACTGGGCCGATCGTCTGGGCAAGACGACGCTGGAGGCACGACAGGTGTCGCGCCGCGGCGGCGCGCTGCGATGCGTCCTGGATGGCGACCGCGTGCGCATGACCGGCAACGCCGTCTGCTATCTCGAAGGCACGATCACCATTCCGACCGCGAACTGAGCCGAGGGACCTCGCCGGGACTACGGATCGTCCCGACAGGCATCCGGACAATCCCTAATAGCTCTGCTATTGTTCTGGGATATGCCATCCCCCTCCCTGGCTGCCCAGCCGGAGGTGCGCCCGCGCGCACCCTGGTTCCTGCCGCTGTTGCTGGTGCTGTTCTTCAGCTCGGGCTTCTGCGCCCTGATCTACCAGACACTCTGGCTGCGGATGCTGTCGCTGGTCTTCGGCGTCACCGTGTACGCGGCGAGTACCGTGCTGGCCAGCTTCATGAGTGGACTCGCGATCGGCAGCGTGGCAGCCGGGAGGATCGCGGAACGCACACGGCGCCCACTGCGGCTGTTCGGCATCGCGGAACTCGCGATTGGGCTCACGGCGTTGCTCACACCCTGGGCCCTGACGGTCGTCACGCGCATCTACCTTCAGGCGTCGCCGGCGCTCGAGGGGCAACTCGGACGGCTCACGCTGGTCCGGTTCCTCTTGTCCTTTGCCGTCCTGCTCGTGCCGACGGTGCTGATGGGCGCGACGCTGCCGCTGGTGCTGAAGTCGGCGCTCGGTGGCAGCCGCGACGTCGGTGAGCGCATCGGCCTTCTCTACGGCATCAACACGACCGGCGCCATCGTCGGCGCGCTGCTGGCCGGCTTCGTGCTCATTCCCGGCATCGGCCTGAATGCCGCGTTCGTCGTCGCCGCCAGCATCAACGCGTTGATCGGCGTACTCGGCATTGCGGCGGACCGAGAGGCGCTGGCCGGTGCCACGACTACCGCCGACGTCGCACGCGACACCATCACAGACGCACACCCGAATGTCGTCGTCACCGAGGCCGACCCACCGGCGACCGCGTGGACTCGTCGCCTCGTGCTGCTCGTGTTCGGACTCTCAGGCGCCGTCTCGCTGGCGCTCGAGGTGCTGTGGTTCCGCGTGCTCATCGTCTTCCTGCGACCAACGACGTATTCGTTCACGCTGATGCTCGGCACCGTGCTGGCCGGTATCGCGATTGGCAGCTACGTCGCGACGCCGATCGTGCGCCGCGGTCGTCGCCTCCTGCCGTGGCTGGTCGGGCTCGAACTGGGCATCGCCGTGTTCGTCCTCTCCTCGTTCCAGGCCCTGGGGCTGGCGGTGCGGCTCAGTGACTGGCTGCGCGATGCACTGCAGACGACGCCGGTCCTCGCGTATCTTGCGCCACTGGTGACAGGCAGCGTGCTCGCGATCCTGCCGACGTCGCTGCTGCTCGGCATGGCGTTCCCGATCGGGCTGCGCGTGTGGGCAGGTGCCGCGACCGACGATGGACGGGCGGCCCGGCTGGCTGGCTACTTCTATGCCGTCAACGTGTGCGGCGGCATCGTCGGCGCGACGGCCGCCGGCTTCCTGCTGATCCCGCGGC
>DATJTM010000232.1:0-3131 GCA_035503395.1 Luteitalea sp. | reverse complement strand
ATGGCCTGCACGATGCCTGGGAGGTGGCATTCGGCCTGAACCCGTCAGATGCCACTGACGCGTCGCTCGACCCCGACAACGACGGACGCACCAACGCGCAGGAGTACGCCGACGGCACCCATCCCAACGGAGTGCCCGTGCGCTATTTCGCCGAAGGGGCTGACGGCGGTTTTTTCTCCACCAGCCTGGCGCTCTTCAACCCTGCGCAGATACCGGCCGCGGTGAACGTCCGCTTCCTTGGACCGAACGGCGCGACGGCGTCGCGACCAGTGACGTTGGCGGCGCAGTCGCCTGCTTACCTCGACGTTCGCACGCTCGGCCTGCCCTTCAACGAGTTCTCCATCGTCGTCGAAGGCGGCGCGCAGATCGTCGCCGAACGGCGGATGACGTGGGGCGCGCTCCCTTCAGTCAGCACCCATACCGGCACGGGCGTCGCGGCGCCGTCCTCGACGTGGCACTTCGCCGAGGGCGCCACCGTTGCGGGCATGCAGACGTTCTTCCTGCTACAGAACCCCGGCTCGCTGCCGGCGTTGGCGACGATGCAGTACCTGCTCGCGGATGGCACCGTGCAGCAGCGGACGCACACGGTGCCCGCGCAGTCGCGGCTGACCGTCTGGGCCAACCAGGAAGGCGCGCCGCTGCACGCTGCGGAATTCGCCACGACGATCAGCGCGGACCAGCCGCTCGTCGCCGAGCGCGCGATGATCGCGACGCAGAGGGGCGCCCCTTTGCTGCAGGCTCGGTCGTCGCCGGTGTGGCTGCACCAGCCACGTCATGGTTCCTGGCGGAAGGAGCCACGGGTGACTTCTTCGACACCTATCTCCTGCTCTCCAATCCGTCAGACACCGCCGCGACGGTCGACGTCGAGTTCATCCGCGCGCACGACTCCAACGACATCAACACCGCGTTTCCCGTCATGCGCCGATACGTCGTGGCGCCTCACGCGCGCCGGACGGTCTGGGTGAGCCAGGAGGACCCGGCCCTCCGTGCGACGCAGGTCGCCACACGACTGCAGTCGAGCGTCCCGATCGTGGCCGAGCGGTCGATGTGGTGGCCGGGCCCAACGTCGGCGAGCTGGCGTGAAGTTCACGCGCAAGCTGGCGCGGCGAGTAGCGGAAAGATGTGGGCCGTGGCCGATGTTCAGGCCGACGCCGTCCCGGGTGGCTGGGACACCTTCGTTCTCGTCGCCACGACCGAGCAGTTCATCGCGACCATCCGAGTGGAGGTCTCCTGCGATGACGGCACACGCGTGTCTAGGAACCGCAGCATCTCGGTGAACCGGACGACCTTGTGGATGCGGTACGAGTTCCCGGAGATCGTCGGCAAGCGGTGCGCGATGACGGTCGAGTCCCTGCCAACCCGTGTCACCTCCTCCCCGAGCGTCCCGCGGTATCGCGTGCCGCTCGTCGTGGAGAAGGCGCTCTACTACGGCAGCGGCTTCGTCGGCGGCGACGTATCGCTCGCGACCCGACTGCCGGATCCAATCGACCCGCCCTGACACGGTTCGGCCGGTGCCCACCGGCTGAGTCCACGGGCCGTTGTGCGGCATTCCGACGATGGAGTCGAACCACGGATGGGCCGCGTTGGGACCCACCTTCGCCTACCGGCTTCGGTGCGCGGCCCTACCTGTGCGACGAGACAGTCCCGAACCCCGAACCCGGTACCCGGTACCCCGAACCCGGTACCGGTTACCCGGTTCCCGACCTTCGTAATGCGCCGGTCTATACTTTCCCGGCCGTTCCGTGTCTGATTCGCCCCTGCCCCCGCCTGCCCCGCACGACCTGCCGCGTCATCCTCCCGCCGAGTGGTCGCGCCGCGGCTGGTTCCGTCTGTTGGCCATCCTGCTCGTTGGTGCGGCGCTGCCGCTCGTGTGGCATCCGCTCATGGCGGTGTTGTCGACCCGCGAAGTGCAGCCGAGCTATCTGCCGGCGCTCGAGGCGTCGCGTGAGCGCATCGACTTCCGGCCCGGTCCGATCGCCGATCTGCAGCGGCTCAAGCCGTCGTACGTCTTCATCGGCGACTCGATGCTCGGGACCCGCATCGACGCTGGCTACCTGGCCGGCCTTGTCGGTCAGGACGTCGCGTTGCTCGCCCGCGCCGGCACCGGCCCCGCGTACTGGTATCTCAGCTTCAAGAATTACCTGATCGCCAGCGGTCAGCGCCCCAAGGTCACGTTCTTCTTCTTCCGCGACCTGAACATGACCGACCCGCTGTTCCGCCTGACGGGGCCGTTCCGGTGGTCGCTCGACGAGGTCGCGGGCCCCGAAGAGCCGGCGCTCGACGATGTGATTGCGGCGCGGATGCGTGGCCCGTGGTTCCGCGTCCACAACGGCGTCAACGCGCTGTACAACGTCGACCGCGCCAACGCCTGGGTCGAGCGGCAGTTGTACGACTGGCCGACGCGTCTGTGGACCGACGACGAGAAGGCTCGGCGCGGCTGGCTCGACGGCCTGAACTTCGAGGTGATGGGCCTCGACCGGTTGCGGCCGATGGCCGCCGCCGACCTGCAGGCGGCCGAGGACGTGGAGGCCGACTTCGGGCGCAACATGCCGCGGTCGGTGCTGCCGCTCATCGTCGATCTCGCGAAGCAGCACGGCATGAAGGTCTGTTTCGTCCGCGTGCAGCGGCGCCCGGTCGGCAATCGTCCGCCGGTGCAGTCCGATCGCATGCAAGCGTACATGCGTGAGTTCAAGGCCTACGCCGAACGCGAGGGCATGTACTTTCACGACGACACCGGCGATCCCCGGCAGACGCTGGCCATGTACGAGGATGGCGACCACATCGCCCGCAATCATCGGCAGCGCTACACGCGCGAGTTCCGCGTCAACCTGAACCGGCTGTTCCGATGACGTTTCACAGCCTCGACTTCGTCGCGTTCTTCCTGGTCGTCACCGTCGTCTACTGGCGGTTGCCGCACGGCGGGCAGAACTGGTTCCTGCTGGCCGCGAGTTACCTGTTCTACGGATGGTTCGAGCCGTGGTTCTGCCTGCTGCTGGCCGGCACGACGCTCGTCGACTGGTTCGCGGGCCTGAAGATGGACGCGGATCCGTTGCAGTCAGCCGAGGCCTACGCCAACCCCGCTGAGGAGGAACGGAAGCGCCGGCGCTGGTGGCTCGTGTTGAGCCTGATCT
>DATJTM010000231.1:0-24673 GCA_035503395.1 Luteitalea sp. | reverse complement strand
ATCGTCGGCGTCGGCGGTTGGATGGTGAGCCGCGTCGACCCGGTTCCGGAGCCCACAGGCCTGGCGCTCGCCGTCTCGGGCGCGATCGTGGCGCTGGTACGGCGGCGTCGATCGGCCTCGTCGTCTCCGAGCGCGTGAGCCGGGACGGTCCGAGCAGGCACCGCGGACCGTCATACCGAATTTGCCCCAGCAGCAACTCGCCGTCGCAGCCACGCGGCAGTCTGCATCGGGGACACGGTGCCGCTCACGGCTGAGTACGGACTCACCGCCGCTCGAGCGATCAGCGTGGTAGCAGAGCTTCATTCCCTCAGGAGCGGGCGTATGCTCGCCAACGGGCCGCCGAGCGGACGTGGGCTCGACGAAAGGCGGGGCAGCCGCATGTGCGCGGCTGCACGACGCCGACACGAGGGATCGATGAACGTCTCTACCAACGCGATGACGCGATCGTTCGACACGCCGGTGCGTCACACCGGTTCACTCGGTCACACGACGTATGTCGGACTCCCGCTCGCCGACGTGTGGCGCACGTGGACGAACGTCTGCCTCTGGCCGCTCTGGGACCGCGATCTCGACGCCGCCTTCGCCGAAGGGGCGTTGGCGGTGGGAGTGCGCGGCACGCTCATCAAGCGGAATGGTCGTCGTCTGCGGTTCCAGGTGCTCGACATCGAGGAAGGCAGTCGCTACGTCATCCGGGTGGATGATGCGGCGACGGCGCTGACCATCACGCGATCGCTGAGCGGCGACGGGACGATCACGTCGCTGACCGAGGAGGTCACGGTCGACGGGCCGTTGCGCTGGTTCTCGGCCCGGCGCATCCGTCGCGTGCTGCCGGCGACGTTGCTGCGCCTGACGAGTGTGCTGACCCAGGCGCACGCACGCCTCGAGTCCGTCCACAACTGAAGGGCCAGCGTGCCGCGCGCCACGCGGCGTCGCGCGTTCGCTGGGACGTGAAGCCGTAAAGGCACCGGCAGCCGGCACCCGGTGCCCCGCACGCGGCACCCCATTCCGTCAGGTCATGCTCCGGTCGGCTCCTGCCGATTGACAGGCGATGTCTGCTTGTTCGGCCCACGCCTGGCGCGCCCGCACCCTGCTCCTCGTTGCCCTCCTGGCAGTCATGCACGAAGCCGGTCACCCCGGCTACGCGGCTGGACAGTCGGCCCTCTCTCCGCTGGTGGCCGCGGCCCGCAAGGTGCCCGGTGGTTCCACAGCGGCCAACGCGCCGCCGCCAGTCGTGGGCTCGGCGCTGGGGCAATCACACGAACAGGAGTGGATCGTCGCCGACGTGCTGACGACGCTGTTCCAGCAACTCCGGCCCGGACAGGTGATGCCGCCGCTGCGCGTCACGGTCGAAGGCGACGGCTGGATGCATGGCGTGACGATCGGCACCAGCGCACCCGCACGCCTCCCCGTCGTTGGACACGTGTGGGCGCCGGCTACCTACGTACCGCCGGTCCGGAACCTGCTCCCGGCATCCGCGGCGAGCGCGCCCGCCGGAGAGGATCTCGCCGTCCGCGCCGCCCTGGTGGACCTGCGGCCCGCGGTCCTCGTCGCGCAGGACCGCCTGGTGTCCGCTCGTCTCCGCCAGGAGCCGTGGTCGGCATCCGCGCACGAAGCGGCAGCGCTGATCGTCGGGGCCTTCGCGTTGCGCGAGGGACCGGGCGCCTTCGGCGACTCGCGGCGCGAACTCTCGCTGATGACCGCGCATCTGGCGATTGCCCAGGCCTTGCGCGGCGCTCGTCCCGAGGGCCGTGACGGGACGGTCGCCCGCGCGGTTCACGCGGCGCTCGCCGGCCTGCAGCGCGAAGCCCTGACGATGGTGTCGAGCCTGGAGGGACCGGGCGCATCGCCTGCCGATGGCGCGTGGGTCCGTGCGCTCACGCTGCGGCTCACCGGCGACTGGCGCGCGCCGATGCACGCCGCTGACGTCACCAGGCTCGAGCAGTACGAGCATGCGCGGGCGCTGACGATGCGCGTGGGGGCGTCGGCACTGCTCGACTGGCTCGACACCTTCGCCCAGGACGATGACGCGGCCTGGCACCGCATCGCACTGGGCCGCTACTTCGGCAAGTTGTCACTCGAGGCGTCGGCCATCTACTCGCGAGTGGCAGTCGATCGTGAGCTTGGCGAGGTGCAGCAGGTCTGGGCACTGCTGCACGATCAGAGTCGGCTGACTGACGGAGACGTCGTCGCCGCGCTCAACCGGACCATGGCCGTCGAGTCACCATCCTCCGGAGCGACATCACTGCTGCCGTGGCCGCGATGGGCGGCGGCGGCGCAACGGCACGTGGCCAGCGCCCTCGAGGCCGCCGCACATCACCTGTACATGCTCGGCGACCCCGATGGGGCCGAGACGCTGCTCGCCGACGCCACCGCTCGATTCTCCGGCCTCACGCTCTTCCCGCTCATCCTGCGGAGCCTGGCCACCGACCCGGCCAGCTACGCGCACGGCATGCGTGAATCACGCCGCCTCGTGAGCCTGCATCCAGAACTGATCACGGCCGCTACCTGGAACCGGCTGACCGAGCCGCCGCGGTTCGCGGCGCCGGTCGAAAGTTTTCCGTTGTTGCAGGCGTGGATGCACCCGGTCGTGCCGACCGGGTCGGCGTACGACCTCTACGCCCGGGCCCTGCTGCCCGGATGTCCACGGACCCCGCCCATCGAGCAGCTGAGGATATGGCTGAAGGCGCAGCCCTACGAGCAGTGGACCATCTGGTCCTCGCAGTGGCTCCCCGTCACCGGTAAGCCAGCGTTCACCGATGTGCTGAAAGCCTACGGCGCGCTACTGGACTACGACGCCAACGCCAACCGCCACGCGGCCTTGTACCTGGACATGCCGGTGGAGCCGAAACTCGAAGTGACGCGCCGGCTCTGCGCGTTGTCGGAGGACTGCGAGCGCTACACGTGGCTCCTGATGTGGGACGGCCGAGACCGGGAGGCGGCCGTCGCGTACGAGGACTGGATCGAGCGCGCCCGCGACCGCCTCGGCCCTGCCAATGAACTGGAGTGGCTCGCCCGGTACTACGTCCGCCACGGCCGCCACGAGGATGCATTGCGCGTCGCCACCTTCGCCGGATCGACGGGGTCGGGGAGCGGGCTGGTCACGCTGGCCGAGACGCTGTCGTCGCTCGGCAGGGACGATGAGGCCCTCCGAATCTACGAGCGGATCGCGACGCGCTATCGCGACCGAGTGCCCCTCGGCACGCATCGGCTGCGGATGGCGTTGCGGGGCGGCGATCGCGATGCCAGGCTGGCCGCGATGACCGACCTGCAGGCAGTCTTCCCGCGTGGGCTCGAGACGCTCTCACTGCATGGCCTCGACGCCACCCCCATCGACGGTGTGCGGTTCGGACCGCTCGGCCGCCGGGGCGCTGCCGTCGGCGTCCGCCAGGACGACATCGTCGTCGGCCTGGACGAGTGGCGTGTCCGCACCTGGGGCCAGTATCAGACGCTCATGGACGTGCGTCACGATCGCGCGGCGGTGACCCTGACCGTGTTCCGTGCCGGGCGCTACCAGCAACTGCGCCTGACGATGCCGGAGCGCAAGATGGGGGTTGGCCTGTTCAACGTGGAGCCACGGCCCTAGGCTGTCTCTGGAAGAGTGCCGGACGTCGGACGTTCGCGCTTGGCCCGATGGCCAGTCGTGGTGGCGCCGGCGTGTCCTTCACGCTCGTGCAGTGAGACCGGCTGGCAGCCCCGGCAGGGCGCATGGCTCTATGCTGATGTGCGGATGCGCACCTCGCCACCTCCAGGCCGCCGGCGCTTCCTGGCCGCTGCGCCACTCGTCCTCGGCCTGACGAGCGCTGCACAGGCCGGGGGGGCACGGATGGCGCAGTCGTCAACCTTCGACCAGCAGTTCGAGAGCGCGTGCCTGCTGCTGCAGACGCACGTCGACGGCGGCGAGATCACAGCGGCCGTCCTGCACGTACGTCGAGGCAAGGCGAACCTGACCCGAGCGTTCGGGACGGCGACCGTCGACCTGCCGTTCCTGATCGCGTCGCCCACCAAGCCGATGACGGCGACGGCCGTCCTCTGGCTTCGCGATCGTGGCGACCTTTCGCTCGACGATCCTGTGAAGACGTACTTACCCGAGTTCGATGGCGGCCAGCGCGGCGACGTCACGATCCGGCACCTGCTGTCGCACATGTCGGGGCTGCCGGACATGCTGCCCGAGAACGTCGAGCTCCGCCGCCGGCATGCGCCGCTGTCGACGTTCGTCGCGCGCGCCTGCCGCACGCCACTGCTGTTCCCGCCGGGAACGAAGGTGCGCTACCAGAGCATGGGCGTGTTGCTGGCGGCGGCCATCGTCGAAAAGGTGAGCGGCGAGGCGATGCCGGCGTTCATGCTCCGACACGTCTTCACGCCGCTGCAGATGCGGGAGACGTCCTTCGGGCTCGGTGGCCGACAGATTGCGGCGACCGCCGCCTGCCAGGTGCCGGCGGCGGAGCGCAGTGACTGGGACTGGAACAGCACGTATTGGCGCACCCTCGGCGCGCCGTGGGGCGGCGCGCACGCCACCGCTCGCGACCTGGTGACGTTCCTGGAGTCGTTCGTCGAGCCGGGGGCGCTGCTGCGGGAGGCGACCTGCCGCGAAATGCGCCAGGTGCAGACCGGCGACCTGCGGCCACGCTTCGGCCTCGGCTGGCAACGCGATCCGGGAGCGTTCGGCGCCAGCTGTTCCCCCGACACCTTCGGACACTTCGGATCGACCGGCACGATCTGCTGGCACGACCCGGCATCGCGGACGACGTTCGCGCTGCTGACCACCAGGCCTGCCACCGACTCGATGGCCACCGTGCTGCTGCCGGCGTCGACGATCATCGGCAGGGCGTAGGGACTCGGCGTCGATCGTTCGACTCGCCTCTCACCGTTGGACGGCTGCTACGGTAGGGCTTAAGATGCGCTCTTGGCGCGGCCGACCATCAGCCACTATCGGATCCTCCGGAAACTCGGTTCCGGCGGGATGGGTGAGGTGTTCCTCGCGGAAGACACCACGCTCGGCCGACAGGTCGCGATCAAGATGCTGCCCGAGCAGTCGGCCGGCAGCGACCTGGCGCGGCGGCGGCTGATCAACGAAGCGAAGGCGGCGGCCGCCCTCGACCATCCGAACATCTGTGCCATCCATGAAGTCGGCGAAGAAGACGGCTGCGTCTTCATCGTCATGCAGTACGTCGATGGCGAGAACCTGGCGGAGCGCATCGGTCAGCAGACGCTGACACCGACCGACGTGATCGACATCGGTCTCCAGGCATCACTGGCGCTGGAGACGGCGCACGGCGCCGGCGTCATCCATCGCGACATCAAGCCCCACAACATCATCCTCACGCCACGCGGCCAGCTGAAGATCCTCGACTTCGGCCTGGCCAAGCGCCCTGCGGCCGACCCCGCCGTGACCCAGACGAGCGAAGGGCTGACGGTGGCCGGGAGCATCGTCGGCACGCCTGCGTTCATGTCGCCCGAGCAGCTGCGCGGCCTGGACATCGACGCGCGATCCGACATCTACGCGCTCGGCGTCACGCTCTATGAATGCGCCACCGGCCGGTCCGCGTTCGGTGGTGGCTCGCTGGTGGAAGTGGCGATGCGGGTGATGAGCCTCACGCCGCCATCACCCTCTGAACTCAATCCCGCGGTGCCGCCCGAGCTCGACGCGATCATCACGCGGGCGATGGCCAGGGAGGCGAGTGCGCGCTACGCGTCGGCGCGAGCGCTGCACGACGATTTGCGGACGCTGCAGCGATCCCTGGATGAACCGGGGGCGCCGCCGGTTGCCGCAGCGGCAGCGGCGCTGTCGCCGCCGCCACCGGCGAGCCGCCGTTCCCGCTCGCTCGTACGTCCAGCACTGGTGACCGCCGGTGGGCTGGCCGTCCTTGCGGCCCTGTGGCTCGGAGCAGGGTTGCTGCCGCGTCACCGGCATGTGCCGCCGGCGGACGCGATTGCGTGGTACGACCGCGGCACGGCCGCGATCCGCGACGGGGCGTACTTCCAGGCGAGCAAGGCGCTCGAGCGGGCGATCAGGATCGACGACGACTTCCCGCTGGCACGGGCTCGGCGGGCGGAAGCGTTCGCCGAGATGGGACTGATCGATCAGGCCCGCGAAGAACTGCTGCAGGCGATGACGCGCCTGCCCGATCGATCGACGCTGTCGACCGCGGAGTCGAACTACGTCGATGCGGTCGCCGCGACACTCGGTCGCAGCTTTCCGACGGCCGTCGAGAAGTACACCGCCATTGCCGATGCCGCCGCCGAGTCGGACAGGGCCGCCGCGTACGTCGATCTCGGTCGCGCCCAGGAGAAGAACGAGGCGCCCGACCAGGCGATCGAGTCGTACGCGAAGGCGAGCCAGCTCGATCCGCAGTCCGCGGCGCCTTTCCTGCGTGCGGGCATCCTGCATGGTCGCCGTCAGCAGGTCCCGCAGGCCGACGAGGCGTTCTCGAAGGCCGAGGACATCTATCGGGCGATGTCCAATCAGGAGGGGCTCGCCGAGGTGATGTATCAGCGGGGTTCGCTCCTCGCCAGGCTCAGGCGCCTGCCCGAGGCCCAGTCGCAGCTCGAGCGGTCCCTCGCGCTGTCTCGCGCGTCGTCCAGCGACTACCAGGCGATCCGCACGTCGCTGCAGCTCAGTAACGTGTACTACGCCACCGGCGACAGCGCCCGCGCCGAGTCCACGGCCGCGGAGGCGGTGAAGGCCGCCGAGGCCATCAACAGTCGGCCCCTCGCGACCAACGGCCTGATCGACCTCGGATATACGCTGCTTGCGCAGGGCGAGTTCGCCCGCACCCGGGTCCACCTGCAGCAGGCACTCGAACTGGCTCGCCAGGACAAGTCGGCGCGCCTCGAAGCACGCGCGCATCTCGCACTCGGCAGCCTCGGCGCCCAGGAAGGCGCGCTCGACGCGGCGATCGCGCATCTCGAGACGGCGCTGAAGTTCTTCCAGCCGGCCGGCTATCGCACCGAGACGTCGAACGCGTTGATCCTGCTGGGCCGCGCATACACCGACAAGGGCGACTACGCGGTCGCGATGAAGGCATTCTCCGAGCAACTCGCACTGGCAAGACGGGCAGGGGATCCGGCGCGGCTGGCGGCGACCCATTCCAGCATCGGTGTGCTGCTCGGCGACAACCAGGAGCGGTACGTCGAGGCATTGCCGCACTTCGACGAGAGCTATCGCATCAACACGTCGATTGGCGCCCGCGTGAGCATGGGGTGGGACCGGATCAATCGCGCCACATCCCTGCTGGCGTTGGGACGCTACGGCGAGGCTCGCGCTGCGCTCGACGAAGCGCATGCGATCGCCGCCGGCCCCGACGCGCGATTCAAGTCGCAGGTCGTGTGGGTCGAAGTGCTCCGCGCGCAGATGGCCCTCAGCCAGGGCGATCGCGTGCAGGCGCGGACGCGGGCGACGGCCGCGATCGCGTTGGCGGATCCCGACTACAAGGAAGCGGCACTCCAGGCGCGCGAAACACTGGCGCTCATAGAGGCAGCATCAGGCGCGTCAAGCGCCGCCATGTCACTGATCGAGGCCGCGATGAAGACAGCGAAGGAGCTGAAGCTGCCGCGACTGCTGTCCACGGCGCTGCTGACATCGGCAGAAGTCCGCCTCGCAGCCGGCGCCGGCAGAGATGCGCTCGACGACGCGCAGGCCGCGCAGCGCCGCTTCGCGGCGGCAGGGCAACTCGAGTCGGAGTGGCGCGCGTCGCTGACGGCCGCACGAGCGGCACGGCTCTCGGGCGATGGCTCGGTTGCCAGCGATCACGCGGCGCGTGCTGAAGCCGGTCGCGCCGCGCTGCAGACGCGGTGGGGCGACGACGCGTATCGCGGGTACGCGCAGCGGCCCGACATCCAGGCCCGGTTGCGCGAGCTGGCACAGCTCCGCCAGCCGACAACGAAGGTCAACGCAGGGAAGGAGGCGACACATGGCAAGTAAGCAAGGCGATCCGGGTGGCGGTCACGGCGGCGGTGGCGGCAAGAAGAAGCCCGCCAAGAAGACGGCGAAGAAGGCCGCGAAGAAGAAGTAGGGGTGAGCCGGCAGCAGGGTGTGCTGCCGGCAGTCGTCGCGTTCGAGCCGCGACGCGAGTCGCGCGGCAGCGGGAGAGCGTCATGTCTGAAGTCGAACTCGGCAAGCGGCGCGAGCTGTTCGACATCGCCCGATCACGGAGTGGCCGCCGATCGGAGCGCGACCTCGGCACCTTCCTCGAGAAATCCGAGGCGCGCGCGGTGCTCTCCCGCGAAGAACGACTTCGCATCGTCGAACAGGCGCTCGTGCTGATGGAGATGAACTACGTCCATCTGCCCATGAAGCGTGCCATCCACGCGATCGACCCCATCCAGCAGCTCAGGCTCCTGAGGTTTCACCTCGCGGAGTGGAATACGTTTCTCGAGAGCACGATCGACTTCCATCGCCGCATGCTGTCGATCTTCGGATCGACGCGCGACCTGCACACGCTGTACCTGCTGCCGCAGCCCTACCGGGACTGCACGGCCTATCTGCCGTTCCTCATCGAACAGTGCTTCGACCGCCAGGCCGAACGCTTCATCGTCACGCGAACGGCCCTGCGCGACGAGGACGCGATGGGTTACGCGGAGGACGGACAGGCGGTGCGATTCGAGCGCGGCGTCGAGGTGCTGGCGTGGAACGGCGTGCCGATCGTGCGCACCATCCAGATCAACGGCGAGACGCAGGCCGGGAGCAACCCGGATGCGCGCTTCGCGCGTGGGCTGGACAATCTCACCATCCGTCCACTCAACAGCACCTTGCCGCCCGACGAGATGTGGGTGGATCTGCTGTTCCGCGCCAGGAACGGCGTGATCGCGACGCACCGGTCGTATTGGCAGGTGCATACGACCAGCGACACGCCAGCCACATCGGCCGGCGCCAGCAGGAAGCGGACGGCGGTCGACATGAAGCGGACGCGCATCCTCGAGGTCAAGCGCGACCTGTACCCCCGCGACGACTCCAAGGCGCTCGGATCGATGAAGGACGTCCTGTATGCCGTGAAGAAGACGGTCCAGGGCCAGACGTTCGGGTACGTCCGGATCTTCAGCTTCGACGTCGAGGATGCCTGGCGCTTCCGTCGCGCGTTCGCGAAGTTGATCACGAAGGACGGCTTTCCACAGGACGGCCTCGTGATCGACGTGCGCGGCAATCCCGGTGGCAACATCCGCGCGGCCGAGTCGTTGCTACAGCTGCTCACGCCCAACACCATCGAACCCGAAACGTTCGAGTTCCTGAACACGCCGCTGAATTACCAGATCTGCAAGTCCGCACCTGAAGACTGGGACCTGAAGCGCTGGCTGCCGTCCATCGCCGATTCGGTACTCACGGGCGCGACCTACTCGGCCGGGTTCCCGCTCACGCTCGGTGCGATGTGCAACGGCATCGGCCAGGTCTACTACGGACCCGTCGTGCTGATCACCGACGCGCTCTCCTACAGCGCCACCGACATCTTCGCGGCGGGGTTCCAGGACAACGAGATTGGTCCGGTGCTCGGCACGGGTGGCAACACCGGCGCCGGCGGCGCGAACATCTGGTCGCTGGACGACCTGCTGCGAGCCCAGAAGTCCGACCCCGCGTCGCCCTTCAAGCCTCTCCCGAAAGGCGCCGAACTCAAGGTCGCCATGCGTCGCAGCATCCGCGTCGGCCTGCAGGCGGGATCGCCGCTGGAGGAGTTCGGCGTCCAGCCCGACGTGATGCACTGGACGACGAAGCGCGATCTGCTGAACGACAACGTCGATCTGCTGTCGCGGGCGGCGCGCTTGATTCGGCAGCGCCCCGCCTATCAGCTCATGCTCACGCCCGCGCCCAATGGCGTGGGGCGTATGGTTCTCACCGCCGGCTCGACGGTCCCTCGGGCACAGGCGGCGCGTGCGATCGCTCGCGTCGACCTGTACGTCGATGGCCGGCCGAGCCAGTCGGTCGACGCGGTGGACGGTGCGGTGCCACCGACGGAGTTCGACGCCATCCGGAGCGGCGGGGCGCGCAAGACCGCGGTCGAGGCACAGGCGTGGGACCGTGCGGGGCGCCTCGCCGCTGTCTGTCGCGCGCAGGTCCGCGGCGCGTCCACCTGACCGTTTCCGAACCACGCGTGTACCGAGCGGCGGCGCTCGATGACAGCAGGCGTCGAGCCCCCGATCAAGGTAGACGTCGAGCTTCTCAGAACCGTAGGCGTCGAGCTTTAGCTCGACGCTCAGTGCCGTACCGCCCACGCCTCGTACTGCCGGATCGTCTTCGCAGGCGCAGTGCTGTACCACGCGTATCCGTTGCGGCGCTCCAGGCTGATGTCGTTCACGTCGTCGTGAATCGTGCGGTCGCGATCGCCGAAGATCGGCCGCATCGTCGTGATGTCGTAGATGCGGGCCCAGAGCGGTCCGGCCCCTGGCTTCGGCATCGCGCGTCGTCCGTCGCCGGGTGAGGCGCCCTGCCTCCACTCGATGTCGCGCAGACCCCGCGTCTTCAGCCAGGCTACGCCGGCGTGTACCGCGCGCACGACGGCGGGCGAGGGCGTCGGCACACGCATCAGGAACGAGAGCATCGCGGCACTCTCGGTGCTCGACAGCGCCGCCGGCTCGTAGTTGCGGGCGCCGACCGGCCGGAGGGTCAGTGGATCGTGCTGCTGTCCCCACCCGGTGCGCGTCGCGCCGACGACGACCTGCGCCTGAGTCACGACCTCGAGTGCGCGTGAGACGGCGCGGCCTGCGTCCGCCGCGACGTCCGTGGGCACGAACGCGCACTCGTCCTGTCGCGTCGCGACCGCAGTCAGGAACTCCGCGACGTTGGCGAGCGCGTTGTCGTTGAAGGTCATCGCATCGTGATACCCACCGGCCAACGGATACACCTGCGGCCAGCCGCCGTTCGGATACTGCGCTTCGAGCAGATAGCGCAGGCCTTTCAGCGCGGCCGCACGGTACGGATCACCGTCGGCGCCCGGCAGCGTCTGCTGCACCTTCGCCAGGAAGCGCAGTTCGACGATCGTCGCGTCGTTGTCAATCGTACCGACGTACGCCCAGTCGTCGTCACCGGGAATGCCGCTGCGCGCGTTGGCCGGCAGGCGTTCGTTGACCGCCAACTGCTGTCCGCGGACGCGTGTCGGACCGGTGCGATCCTGGTTCTTCCCCCATCCGCCGGTTGGCGTCTGGAAGCTCACGATGTTGTCGGCGATGCGTCGTGCCTCGGCACTGCCGTACCACGCGGCGTCAGCCTCCAGCGCCTTCGACGCCCATGAGCCCGTGGGCGGGCTGTCCGGAACGTTCGCCAGACCGACGCGTTCGGCTGTGAGCGCCCCCTTGTCGGCGGCCATCCGCTGCCGCGATCGTTCGAGGTACTCGAGCCATGGCGCGCGGTCCCGTTCGGGCAGCGTGGCGACGCGAGCCGAGGTCAGCGCTTCGGCCGGTGTCATCCGGCCGATGACATCAGCGAAGACGTCAGGAACCGATAGCGGCGTCAGTAGCAGCAGCACGACAAGATGACGGCGGACCACGCGCTCTCCCGTCCAGAACGCCACGCACTCGCCAGGTGTCGGACGCAGCATGGCTTCGAGGCGCCGATCGTACGTCACAGGCCCGTTCCGTCGGAGGACGGAACCGCCAGCGTCGTCCGGGGTCCAACGCAGCAACGGAGCAATCCCATGAGACCCGCGTCCTGCGTCACGCGTTCGCCGGCACACCTCGCGGGTATCATCCCGAGGCGGCGAGTGTTCCTGTTCTCGCTGATTGCCACATGGGCCGTCGGCCGGCGTGTCACGACCCAGCCAGCCGTGCCATCTACGTTCACCACGTTTCCGTACGACGTTCGACCGAGCGACCTGAGTGGCGAACCACAGCTGGCGGCCCTCATTGCCGATCTGCGCGAGGCCGCCCGACGTCGCGATGCGGCGCTCGTCGAGCCCTGGTTGGGTGACGCCTGGTACTCGCTGCGTGTGCAGGACGACGAAGAGGAGAAGGGGAAGGCTCAAGCGAGGACGGCCGATGGGTGGCCCGTGTCGGCCTTCGGCGCATCGTGCTGATCGCGCAGTCGCTGAACATCGAAGGAAGCTCAGCCTGTTTGCCCGCCGTCAAGCGCTTCGCCGAAGATGTCCACGTGACGACCATGTCGGTGTTCGCATGAGAGGTGGACGATGAGCCGCGCTCCTTTGATCGCGTGCCTGACTGTCGCTGCGTTGAGCCTGGTGGCAGGGCAGCGCACTCAGGCGACGCTGCAGCAGGACGCGGTGACGATTCACGTCGACACGGCGACCAAGATCGGGCCCATGTATCCGTTCTGGGCGTGGTTCGGGCACGATGAGCCGAACTACACCTACACGCCGAACGGCACGAAGCTGCTGTCGGCGCTTCAGGCACTCAGCCCGGTTCCGGTCTTCCTGCGCGTCCACAACCTGCTGACCTCGGGTGATGGGGCGCACGCGCTCAAGTGGGGATCGACGAACGTCTACACCGAGGATGCCAACGGCCAGCCGGTCTACGACTGGACGCTCCTCGATCGCATCGTCGATACCTATCGCCAGCGCGGCATGAAGCCGTTCGTGCAGTTCGGCTTCATGCCGGAGGCGTTGTCGTCGGCGCCGCCAGGCACGCCGTACCGTCATTTCTGGAAGCCCGGCGATCCGTACAACGACATCTACACCGGGTGGACGTACGCGCCGAAGGACTACCGGAAATGGGAAGCGCTCTGTTACGAGGTGACGCGGCACCTGGTCGAGAAGTACGGCCGACAGGAAGTCGAGAGCTGGTGGTTCGAGCTCTGGAACGAGCCGGACATCGGCTACTGGAGCGGATCGGTCGGCCCGGGCGGCCGTGAGGATCCGCAGGCCGCGCAGAAGTCACGGACGCGCCGCGATGAGTTCAACAAGCTGTACGACTTCACGGTCGAGGGCGTGCGCCGCGCGCTGCCGACGGCCCGCATCGGCGGCCCGGAGGTCACCGGTGGTGCGCAGGGCATGCTGCGGACGTTCCTGCAACACACGTCGGCAGGCACCAACCACGCCACCGGCAAGACAGGGACGCCACTCGACCTGATCACCTTCCACGCCAAGGGCAGTCCGACGTTCGTCGACGGTCGTGTTCGGATGGGGGTGGCCAACCAGCTCCGGAACATCGATGCGCACTTCGCCGTCGTCCGCGAGTTCCCCATGTACGCGAAGACGCCGATCGTGATAGGCGAGTCCGATCCGGAAGGCTGCGCCGCCTGTGGAGTGACGCACTACCCGCACAACGGCTATCGCAACGGCACGATGTTCCCGACGTACACGGCACTGCAGATCGCGCGCACCTACGAACTGGCCGATCTGCGCGGCGTCAACCTGCTCGGCGCCGTCACATGGGCATTCCTGTTCGAGGATCAGCCGTACTTCGACGGCTTTCGCGACCTCGCCACCAACGGCATCAACAAGCCGGTCCTGAACACGTTCCGCATGCTCGGTCAGATGTCGGGCGAGCGCGTGCGGACGAAGAGTTCGGCCGGCCTGCCGGTCGAGGAGATTCGCGACAAGGGCGTGCGCGGTGCGCCAGACATCTCCGCGCTGGCCGCGCGATCGTCGCGATCGGCGACCGTGCTGGTGTGGAACTATCACGACGATGATCGGCCGGCGCCGCCGGCACCGGTCACGCTGACCGTCGACGGGCTGCCCGCGGGACGAGCCACCGTGACTCACATGCGGATCGACGACACACACAGCAACTCGCACGCCGCCTGGCTGAAGATGGGATCACCGCAGAAGCCGACCGCCGCACAGTACACGGCGCTCGAGCGTGCCAGCCAACTGCAAGCGTTGCGTCCGGCGCGCCAGACGCGTGTGGGCACCGACGGGCGCGTCACCGAGACGTTCGAACTCCCGCGCAAGGGTGTCTCGTTCATCAAGATCACCTGGTAGCGCGTCGCATGTGATTCCGTGACGACAGGGCCCATCGCAGTCGTGCCACGAACGTGAGCACTCCGGCCAGCGCGACGACCGCCAATGTGATCGTCAGCGGCGCGGGGAAGTAGGTCATCTGCGGCCACGTCACCGTGCGACCGTGGGTCAGCATCGAGATCCACTGCGGCGTCGTCGCCAGCACCGCGAGCGGGACCAGAGGCGGAAGGAGGCGCCACAGCCGACGGGGACGTCGAGGCCGCCGCACGCCGATGGCTGCGAGCAGCACGGACACGATGGCGGTCGCCGCGAGGCCAGCCTCGACGAGCGGACGTTCGCTGTGCGACACCTCGGTGCGTCCGACCAGAGCGAGCAGCGTCTCGAACGTCGGGTCACCGAGGGCGGCACTGTTGGTCATCACCGCCCAACCCTCGCCGGTCTGCTGATCGATGGCCTGCACGGCCGTATAGGTGAACAGGTTCCCCGAGTGCACGAGGAGCGTCCGGCCGGCGATGTCGATGGGTCCCCAGCCCATGGCGTAGCCGCGGGCCACGGCTCCCGGCGTGTGCAACTCACGCAGACTCGCGGGCGACAGCAGCGACCCGTGCCCCGCCTGGGCGATCAGCCAGCGGCCCATGTCTCTCGCCGTTGTCACCGCCCCGCCGGCGCCGCCGCGGAAGCCGGGAAGTTCATGGCGGGCCACCCACCAGCCGAACAGCGAGATGTAGCCGTCGGCTGGCGTCGTCCCGATGGCGCTGTCCTTCATGCCGAGCGGGTTGAACACCCGTGCGCGCATGGCCTCGGCGAATGGTCGTCCGTCGACGACCTCGACCAGGCGCGCAGCCAGTTCGTAGTTGACGTTGCAGTACGCGTAGCGTGTGCCCGGCGCGGCGGCGAGTGTCCCTGATCGGAGCGTTGCGACCAGCGTCGCGAGGTCTGCGGCGCGTTGTGTCGCGCGGATGTCGACGGTGTAGTCGGCCAATCCGGACGTCTGGTTGAGCAGGTGCCGGACGGTGATGGCTGACGCGCGCTCATCGGCCATCCGGAAGTCCGACACGTACGTCACCAGCGGCTGATCGAGCCCGACGCGCCCCTCGTCGACGAGCGTCAACACGGCCGCCGCCGTGAACGACTTCGTGATCGACGCGACGCGCATCGGCGTGTCGGCCGTGATCGGGGCACCGGTGGAGTCGTATCCCTCGGCATCGAGACGAACGAGCGTGTCGCCTCTCGTGACGACCGTGGCGAGTCCGGGCGGGCTGCCGACGGGACGGCTGCACGCCGCAGTCGTTAACAGCAACACGAGCATCAGCGCGGGTCGTGACAGCATCGACGTGACCTACGCGGGGCGCGCCCGTGGAGTTCCTTGCCCAGGTCGCTCGATTGCGCCCGGCCGAGTCTCACCGTAGACTCGCTCGTTCTCCGTTCAACGTCACACCAGCGAAGGGGCCATCCATGACCGGTACGGCGGCCGCCATCAAGGCGACCAATCTGGGCTGCTCGATCACGTGCAAGGACCTGCAGGCGTCCGTTGCCTTCTACCGCGACGCGATCGGGTTCGCCGTGGCGCACACGTTCGAGAAGGAAGGCAACCTCGTTGCGGCGGTGGTCTCCGCGGGCGACTGCCACATCGTCCTGAACCAGGACGATGGCAAGCTCGGGTGGGAGCGGATCAAGGGACAGGGCTTCTACCTGCAGATCAACGTCGCGGGTGCTGCGGATGTGGACGCGGCGGCCGCACGCATCGTCGCCGCAGGTGGCACGCTGCTCAATGAGCCGGCGGATCGACCCTGGGGCGCGCGCATGTTCCAGTTCAACGACCTGGACGGATTCAAGCTCGGAGTGTCCACGCCGCTCTAACATGGCGGTTGCCGCGCGTAGAATCGTCGCAATGCGCGCACCTCTTGCCCTGCTCGTGGCTGTGCTGATGCTGTCCGGCGTTCTGCAGGCGCAGAAGCCCCGCGAGCGCGATCTCGCGTTGCCAATCGGCGGCGAGGCAGGCCCGCTCGATGCGATCACCGACGTGGCGGGTGTCGAGGTGGGGCAGACGACCCTGATCTCGGGCACCGGCGCCCTTGTCGTCGGCAAGGGACCGGTGCGCACGGGCGTCACCATCGTGCATCCGCGCGGCCGGGCCAACAACGATCCGGTATTCGCGGCGTGGTTCACGCTGAACGGCAACGGCGAGATGACCGGCACCACCTGGATCCAGGAAAGCGGGCTGCTCGAGGGGCCGGTCGCCATCACCAACACGCACAGCGTCGGCGTGGCGCGTGACGCGATCATCCAGTGGGAGATCTCGCGGCAGAACGTCCTGCAACCATGGTGGCTCCCCGTCGTCGCCGAGACGTATGACGGCTTGTTGAACGACATCAACGGCTTTCATCTGAAGGCGGAGCACGTGCGCGCCGCGCTCGATGGTGCGACGGGTGGCGTGCCGAAGGAAGGCGCGGTCGGCGGCGGCACGGGCATGGTGTGCCACGGCTTCAAGGGCGGCATCGGCACCGCGTCGCGGAAGCTGCCGGCGGAGCAGGGTGGCTACACCGTCGGCGTGCTCGTGCAGTGCAACTATGGCGCTCGTCGCGACCTGCGCATTGCCGGAGTGCCGGTCGGCGAGGAGATTCAGGATCTGCGCGGCTGCATCGCCAACGACGCGCCCCTGCCGGCGAACGCCGAGTTTCCACGCTGCGGCGCGGAGGGCGGTGCGGCGCCCCGCGATCTGGATCAGGGTTCGATCATCGTCGTCGTGGCGACCGATGCGCCGTTGCTGCCACATCAGCTGAAGAGAGTCGCCACACGCGTGTCTCTCGGGATCGGACGGCAGGGCGGCTTCGGCGGCAACAGCTCGGGCGACATCTTCGTGGCGTTCTCCACGGCCAACCCGCGCGCCTGGTTCAACGACCAGCCGGTGACCGACGTGAAGATGCTGCCCAACGATCGGATTACCCCGATCTTCCAGGCGACGGCCCAGGCGACCGAGGCGGCGATCACCAACGCGCTGCTCGCCGCCGAGACGACGACCGGTGCCAACGACCTGCGCATCCACGCGCTGCCAGTCGACCGGATGCTTGGCGTGATGAAGAAGTACGGGCGGCGGCCGTAGCAGGCATCGGCGACGTAGTACGACCAGCTGTGCGCCTCAACGCGTCGTGGTCGGCCGCGGCGTCGTACCGAGTGCGGGATACAGCCACGAGTGGCGCAGCCCCGGGTGACGCGCGCCGTAGTGGGCCGGCACGTCCTGCGTCCAGTTGCTCGGGATCGTCAGGCAGAACAGCAGCAGCGCGACGAATACGGTACGCGGGCATGTCGCGGGTCCTTCTTCGCGCACGGCTGTTGCAGTCGTCGTCCGCAACGGCGCCAGCCTGCCCAGCCGTCGCACAGTAATCCTTCGGGCAACACGAGTGAGGCACATGGTGATACAGACGCGCGCGTTGGGGGAGAGCGGGTTGGAGGTGTCGGCACTGGGATTCGGCTGCATGGGCATCAGCCACGCCTACGGACCGGCGCTTAGCGGCGACGAGGGTATTCGCGTCATCCGCGCGGCGGTCGACGCGGGCGTCACGTTCTTCGACACCGCGGAGGTGTATGGGCCCTTCACGAACGAGGAGGTGGTCGGCGCCGCCCTCGCGCCGGTGCGCGATCAGGTCGCGATTGCCACCAAGTTCGGCTTCAGGATCGGGGCTGGCCAGCAGGGACTCGACAGCCGCCCCTCGCACATCAACGAGGTCGCCGACGCCTCGCTGCGCCGACTCGGGACCGATCGAATCGATCTCTTCTATCAGCACCGCGTCGACCCCGACGTGCCGATCGAGGATGTGGCTGGCGCCGTTCAGGACCTGATCGCGGCAGGGAAGGTGAAGCACTTCGGTCTGTCGGAGGCGGGTGTGGCGACGATCCGCCGGGCGCACGCGGTGCTGCCCGTCGCCGCGCTCCAGAGCGAGTACTCGTTGTGGTGGCGCGAGCCCGAGCAGGAGATCCTGCCGGTGCTCGAGGAACTGGGAATCGGCTTCGTGCCGTTCAGCCCTCTCGGGCGGGGGTTCCTCACCGGCACGATCACTGCAACCACTACGTTCGCGCCCACCGATTTCAGGCACGGGGTGCCGCGCCTCTCGGAAGAGAACCGCAAGGCGAACATGCTGTTCGTCGAGTGGCTCACCGCGTTCGCGGCCCGCAAGGCCGCCACGCCGGCGCAGGTCGCACTCGCGTGGTTGCTGGCGCGAAAGGCGTGGATCGTCCCGATTCCCGGCACGACGAAGACCACGCGCCTGCAGGAGAACCTGGGCGCCGTTCAGGTGGAACTGACCCACGAGGATCTGCGTGACATCGAGCAGGCGCTGGCCGGCATCGAGGTGCGTGGCGATCGCTATTCGGAGTCGCTCCAGAAGATGGTCGATCGGTGACGAAGACGCCATAGGAGGTTGCATGCTTCGACCCACGGCCTTGCAGTCCGACGCGAAGCTGCTCTGGTCGCAGGGGCGCGGGACCGATCTGTGGGCCGTGTTCCTCGCCTGCATCGCCGGCGACCTCGACACCGTGCGGGAACTCATCGCCCGCGATCCGTCGCTCGTGCGTGCGCACTACACGTATCGCAAGCCGCTGTACTTCGCCGTCCGGGAGAATCGTCTCGACGTCGCCCGCTTCCTGCTGGAGCGCGATCACAACCCGTTGGATCTGTGGGTCGACGACAGCCCGATCGAGATTGCCCGCGACCGCGGCCATGAGGAGATGGAGCGCCTGCTGGTCGAGACGCTCGAAACCAGGTTCAACGCCTCCGAGGCCGGCGAAGAGGTGGCGCGCGCGTTGCGCGAGTACGACCTGCCGCGTGTGCGCAGCCTGCTCGACGCCAATCCGGCCCTGATCGACAAGGGGGACCGCCGCTCCAACCAGCCGATTCACTGGGCGACGATGACGCGGCAGCCGGAGGCGGTGGATGAACTGTTGCGGCGTGGCGCCGACATCGATGCCAGACGCCTGGACGGCGGGCAGCCGATCCACCTGACCAACGGCGACTACTTCCATCGCGGCTGGCGCGACGTGCCGTCGGACTGGCCGGTCTCAGCGGCGCAGATGATGGCGCACGTGCAGGCGCGTGGCGCCACCGTTGACCTGCCGACCGCGTGTCACACCGGCGACCTGGCGCGCGTGCACGCACTGCTCGAGCGCGATCCCGCGCTGGCCAATCGCCTTGGCGGCCACGAGGGCTACTACCCCGGCGCCGGCACGCCGTTGGCCAATGCCGTCGTCGCCGGCCGCATGGACATCGTGCACCTGCTGCTGGACCACGGTGCCGACCCGAACCTCGCCGAGGAGCACATCGCACCGCGCGGACGGGCGCTGTACGCGGCGGTGTACCACGGCCACTACGAGATCGCGCAGCTGCTGCTGGAGCGAGGCGCGTTCCCGAATCCGCCGGTCGAGAGTTCGGGCGATGCGTTGTGGATCGCCCGCGAGTGGCGGCCCGATGCACGCATGGCGGACTTGTTGTTGTCCTACGGTGCGACGCCGTGGCCCGAGGAGCCCGAGGGACTGTGGCCGGCCAGTGCGCACAACTGGCTCCTCATCACGCCGCTGCACGATGCGGCTGGCGGTGGCGACATCGAGCGGGCGAAGGCCCTGATCGATGCGGGCGCCGATCTCACCGCGCGAGACGAGCACCTGCAATCCACGCCACTGGCGTGGGCCGCCAAGTTCGGCCGCTACGAGATGGTGGCGTTCCTTCTCGAGCGTGGTGCGCCGAAGAGCCTTCCCGACGATCCGGCGTGGGCGACGCCACTGGCCTGGGCGCGACGTCGTGGTCACGAAGCGATCGCCCGTCTGCTCGAGGAGTGAGTCCCCGCGGTCTGCGATTGCGTCTGCTCGAATGGCAGGTGCCACGCGCTCTTCGCGAGCCGTCGTCACTCCGCGTCAATGCGCCGTGAAGCCGCCATCTACCGGCAGGCCCACGCCCACCACGAAACTCGCGCCAGGACTGCACAGCCACAACACCGCGGCGGCGACTTCGTCCGCCCGGCCAAGACGACCAATCGACTGCTCCTTGAGGATGCCGGCCATCGCGTCGGCCTGACCCTCGAGCATGTCCTGCACCATCGGCGTATCGATAGTGCCGGGACAGACCGCGTTGATGCGGATGCCGCGTGGTGCGTACTCGACCCCGGCGCTCTTCGTCATGCCGAGGACCGCGTGCTTGGTGCCGTGGTAGGCGGCGCGTTGCGGCAGGCCGACCAGGCCGCCGAGTGAGGAACAGTTCACGATGGCGCCGCTGCCTTGCGCTCGCATCACCCTCAGCTCGTGTTTCATGCAGGCCCACACGCCGCGCTGGTTGACGGCAGTCACGCGTTCGAAGTTCTCGAGCGTCTCGTCGGCGGCGTCCGACGGAGGCACCTGGATGCCGGCGTTGTTGAACGCCATGTCGAGCCGACCGAACTCCGCGACGGCGCGGTCGACGGCGGCGGCGACTTGCGTTTCGTCGGCGACGTCGCAGGCGACGCCGATGGCCTTGCCGCCGGCAGCAACGATACGCTGCGCCTCCGTTGCAGCCAACTCGCCATCGAGGTCGGCCAACACGACGGCGGCACCGCTCTCGGCGAACATGCGCGCCGTGGCGAGTCCCATGCCTTTGGCAGCGCCCGTGACCAGGGCGACCTGGCCCGTGAAGTCGTACCTTGGATTCATCATGGTTGCGGTCGTCATCTAGCGGCCCTCGTATTGCTCGGTGCTTACGTGTTCCAGCCAGTCGACCGGCTTGCCGTCCTGCTTCTCCTGCACTGCGATGTGCGTCATAGCGGTGGTGGGCGAGGCACCGTGCCAGTGCTTCTCTCCCGGCGCGAACCACACGACATCGCCGGGCCTGATCTCCTCGATCGGGCCGCCCCAGCGCTGGACCCGTCCCGCCCCTGACGTCACGATCAGCGTCTGCCCGAGTGGATGGGTGTGCCAGGCGGTGCGGGCCCCAGGCTCGAACGTCACGCTCGCACCGGCAGCGCGTGCGGGAGCAGGCGCGTCGAACAGCGGATCGATCCGCACCGTGCCGGTGAACCAGTCGACTGGGCCCTTCGCCGAGGGTTGCGAGCCACTTCGCTTGATCTCCATGTCGCCTCCATCTTTCGCATGCAGGCCGTGCACCTGCATGCCCATCCATGCGGTCGCGACTGTCCACAACGCGGAGCGTCGGGTCCACCCGTCGCAGCTCACGTCCTTGTTCTCCCGATCCATGAGTCGACTCTGCTCCTTCCGTGCCGGAATGCCTGAACAATCCGAACGCGCGTCGACGGATGTCAAAGCGGCTACCGTCCTTGAGATTCAGCGTAGTGCGACCGCCTCCCGATGAGTAGTCCGTATAATCTGCAAGGGCTGTTGACCAGGAGAGGACAATCGCGCGAGACGACTTGAGCCTCTTGTCGGCGTTTCTTGCCGTGGCCGACGAGCGCAGCTTCACGCGTGCCGCCAAGCGGCTGAATCTCTCCACGTCCGGGCTGAGTCACGCGATTCGGCGCCTGGAGGATCAGATAGGCGTGCGTCTGCTGACGCGGACGACGCGCAGCGTGGCGCCGACCGACGCCGGCGAGCAGCTGCTGGCGCACCTCCGGCCCGCGCTCATGGACATCCGCGGCGTCTTGACGACGTTGTCAGGCTTGCAGTCGACGCCGATCGGTCGCATCCGACTGTTGTGTCCGAGACTGGCGGCCCGGACGGTGGTCGGCCCGAAGCTGGGGCAGTTCTCGCGCGACTATCCCGGTGTCGAACTCGAGATCACGACCGACGACAGTCGTGTCGATCTCGTCTCGGCCGGCTACGATGCGGGCATCCAGTTCGGCGAGTTCATCGCGCAGGACATGGTCGCGGTTCGTGTGTCGCCCGACCTCCATCCGACCATCGTCGGCGCGCCCACGTACTTCGAGTCACACGAGCCGCCGACCGCGCCGAGGGATCTCCTGCACCACCAGTGCATCCGGTTCCGGCATCGGGGTGAGAGCGTGTACAAGTGGGAACTCGATCGCGGCGACGAGTCGCTGGCCATCTCCGTCCCTGGCTCGCTATTGGTTGACGATGTGGAGTTGGCGATTCAGGCGGCGCTCGCCGGCGCTGGCCTGGCCTGGGTGACGGAGGAGCGCGTGTCCACGCACCTGGCGAGTGGCGCGCTCATCCGGGTGCTCGCGGACTGGTGCCCGCCGTTCCCGGGATTCTTCCTGTACTACCCGAGCCGTACGCAGCAACCCGCCGCGCTGACAGCCCTCATCGAGACGCTCAGGTTGCATCGGTAGCGGCAGCCCCCATATGACGTCGGGCGTCGGTCTTCAGGCATGAGACGTGCTGATGAGGCCTGCGGAGGCGTGCACGAATGCCAGACCCGAAACCGGAAGATCTGTACGACCCGCAGAAGGGCTTGCCTGAGCCGGACAAGACCGGCCAGGGCGAAGTCGCGCTGGGCAATGGCGTTGAGGCGCCCACTGCGGCTGAAGGTGACTCGCCGAACCGCGGCAGCGTGGACGGGCCATTGGCGCCGCAGCCGCTTCCTGGCGGCGAGCAGAGCTCCAGCGACGCCGATGGAGTCGAGTCCATCAAACGTAGTGAAACCGACGCCGAGCGGCATCAGCGCCTGGCCGACTAGGAGACCTCATGACCCAGTCCACGACACCCGTCCCGCCGCTCGAGGGCCCGGAAAGCAAGCCTCAGGGCACGCTCGAGGACCAGAAGCACACCATGGACGCCGAGGGTCCGGCCGCAGCACCGGAACCGGACGACCTGCCCGCGAGCACGGACGACAACGCCGAGCGGGAACGTGAAGAGAAGCTGTCGAGAGACGGATCGGGCTTCTGAGAGGAACGATGGACTACAGCACGATTTCGAAAGAGGACGTGGACGAACTGTCTCAGGCGATGGAGGCCAGCATCAAGGCGCGGGAGGCCATCATGCGGCGCATCCACCAGGAAGAGGCGTTCGATCTGCTGGAATCCTGGGAACAGGTCCAGGAGTACGACGACGAGGTGCAGCGCCTGCTGGGTCCGTTCATTCCCGACCGATAGGCGTGTGACGAGCTGAAGCGTTGCGGGACGGCGCTCCGATTGCACACGTCTTCGCATGGTCATTCCAGCGGCAGCCACTCGCTCTTCTGGCGGCCCCGTCGTCGTCATCACCGGGGCCAGCAGCGGAATCGGACGGGCCACAGCGGTGGCCTTCGCTCGGCAGCGCTGCCGTCTGGTGCTCGCCGCGCGTCGGGAAGCGGCGCTCCAGGAGACGGCGCGCCTCGTCGAACGCCTGGGCTCGGAGACACACGTCGTAGTGGCTGATGTCTCGCGTCCCGAGGACATCGAACGGCTGGTCAGCGAAACGCGAAACCGCTGGCACCGGATCGACGTGTGGATCAACAACGCAGGCACCACGCTCTTCGGCCGGCTGGAAGATGGTGACTTCGCGGCCCATCGTCAGGTGCTCGACACGAACCTGCTGGGGCCGATGTATGCCGCCCGGCTCGTCATGCCGGTGCTGAAGCGCCAGGGCCGCGGCATCGTCATCAACGTCGGGTCGGTGCTCAGCCAGGTCGGGCAGGCCTTCGTGCCTGCGTACGCCATCAGCAAGTTCGGCCTTCGCGGGCTGTCGGAGGCGCTGCGATCGGACGTGGCCGACTATCCCGACATCCACATCTGCACCGTCCTCGCGTACGCGGTGTCGACCCCGCACTTCGAAGAGGGCGCCAACGCGATGGGGCGTCGTCCGTACGCGATGCCTCCGGTGCAAACGCCTGAAAAGGTCGCGGCAGCCATCGTCGACCTCGTCCGCCGTCCGCGTCGGCAACGGTACGTGCCGCGTTACATTCCTGGCGGACTCGCGGCGCATTGGCTGCTGCCACGCTCGATGGAGCGATTGCTGCTGCACGCACTCGAACGGTTCCACATGGTGGGGACGCAGGCGCCGACTGACGGCGGCCTGTTTGCTCCACTGCCCGGGACAGGTGCGACGCATGGCACGCGCACCCCGCGTGTCGGCCGCCTGGCCTTCGCCGCGTGGGCCGTCGCCGACCTCATGGCAATAGCGCTCGGCGCCGCATGGCAGGGGAGAAACGCACCACACCATGTCCAACACGCCGAAGGACGTTGACGATGGCGATTGCGGCTATGAGCAGGAATGAACTGTGAGTACTGAGAACGACGACCTGTGGCAACTGGTCTACGTCAGCTCCGCTACCGAGCTCTTCACGCGCGAGGCGCTGGAGATACTCCTCGTCACCTGCCGGGCACGCAATGCCGCTCGTGGCGTGACGGGCATGCTGGCGTACCACGATGGCAACTTCATGCAGGCGCTCGAGGGCTCGCGTGACCGCGTCGAGGCCCTCACGAAACGCATCGAACAGGATCCTCGGCATCGAGGGATGCTGACGCTGCTGCAAGGTCCGATCGAGCAGCGTCAGTTTGGTGAATGGTCGATGGCGTTCCGGCATCTCGGCGACGCGCCGCTGCCGGAGGGGCACAGCGGCCTGATGGACAACGGCCTGCGCGCCGAGAGTTTCCGCGATCACCCTGACCGGGTGCATCGATTGCTTCAGGCCTTCGCCGACACCCAGATGCGCCGGCCGCGATCGGGTTAGCGCCGGCTGGCGGGTGTGCGGCGAGCGCGTCATTCCGCGCGAGTAGTCGGCCGGCGTCGCTACTCGCCGAGTTCCGGCCGCGCGCGCTGCCAGCCTTCGGCGACGAGTCGCGTCAGTTCGGCCTGGAGGTACGACTGGCCCTCGGCTTCGTCGGTGAACGACTGCTGCTGCTTGGTCTCCGGGGCACTCACCTCACTAGCGCGCACGTGGAACCGGTACTCGATGCCACCGGGACCGCGTTGCGCCTGCACGT
>DATJTM010000230.1:0-3810 GCA_035503395.1 Luteitalea sp. | reverse complement strand
TGTGCGGGCGCGCGTAGCCCCTGACGGACAGCAGCGGCAGGCCGCCGACGAACGTGCGATCCACACGCGCGGCGTCCCGTGTCGCGTCGCGACCAGCGGCGTCGGTGACGCGGGCGGTGGCCCTGCGATCGCGCACGGTCGCCATCCGCAGTCCAGCGGTCGGCGTCGACACCAGCCCTTCGAGCGGGAAGACGTCCGTCCCCGCCGGATGATCGACAGCGACGAGCGACAGATGATCGAGGAACAGCGTCTCCTCCAGCTCGTTGGTGACGCGCAGCTCGAGACGTCCATCGCGTGGCTTCAGGCGGTCACCCGGTATCCGGACGTACTCCTCGGGGTCGGGTGCCCCATACACGCCCGGCGACGCCTGATACCCCGTTTCGCCACCGCCGAGGAAGTCGGTGACGAACTCGAACCGGTCGCCCGTCCACGTGTACAGGTAAGGACATGACGACGGTTTGCGGTCGAGTTCGACGACCTCGACGCGCCGGGCCTCGAGGGCGTCGGCTGGTGGCGGCTCGGCCTGGACGATGCCGGCCGGCCACAGGACGCGGGCGACGTCGACGGTGGTCCGAGTGCCCAGGCCGAACAGGAGATCGGCGGGAGCCACGGCCGGTGAGCTGGCGGCTGTCTCCAGCTTCTGCCACAGGCTGCCGGCTCGCACTTCGACCTTCGCCCCGACGCCGCTGCGGTTGCTGACCTGCCCGGTGAGCGTGACGCGGAAGCCCCGCGAGACGCCCTCCGCCAGATGCAATGCGGAGGTGCCGTCGCTCATCGTCAACAGGTCCAGCGTCCCGGACTGGTCTGCGTCCAGCATCAGCAGCGCGGCACTTGCCTTGCTGTTGGCACCCCCCGCGCGCGGTGTGAGTCCGACCTTCGCCGTCACGTCCTCGTAGCCGCCGCCGGCCTGACGCAGCACGCGCACGCCATCGGTGCGCATGGCCACGATGTCGAGCAGGCCGTCGTTGTCGGCGTCGGCCATCTGCGCGGCGAGGGCGCCGGCCGCGAGGGCCGGAAGGCGGCGCGCGGTGAACGTGTTGTTCGACGCGCCTGTCGCCAGCGCGCCCTCGCCAGTCTTCGCGCTCACGGCGATGTCGGGATAGCCGTCCTTGTTGGCGTCGCCGACGGCGATGGCTGCGGCTGGAGGCAGCGTATCGAGTCCAACGGTGGCCGACACCTCGCGGAACGATGCGTCGCGCATGTTCCGCCACAGGCGCACGCGCCCATCGTCGCCGAGCACGAGCAGATCGATATCGCGCCGCAGGTCGACGTCGGTCGGGATGATGGCGGTTGCGATCAGCGACGTCTGACCAGGCAGCGCGGTCGCGCTGATGTCGGCGAAGGTGCCGTCGCCGTTGTTGCGCCAGATCGCCAGCGAGGCGGGCTGCCCGTCGGCAGTCGCACCACCGAGCACGACATCGACGTCGCCATCGTGGTCGACGTCGACGAGCGCCGCGGTGCGCACGTCGAGCGCGGTCCGGATGCCACTCGCCGCGGTGACGTTCTCGAACTCGTAGGTGCCTGCGGCGGCGGTCTTCTGCCGCCAGACGAGGACGCCGCCCCGCCCGTGGATCAGCACGTCGGGCTTGCCGTCGTTGTCGATGTCGGCTACGACCACACCTCGCGGTGTGAGCCCGTCGGGAAACGTGGACGGCGCCGTGGTCGGACGCACGGTGCCGAAGGCGCGTCCGTCGCCGCCGCCGAGCACCGTCAGCGTGGAGTCGTTCACGACCACCACGTCGGTCCGCCCGTCACGATCGAGATCGGCGGCGTTGACCGCCAGAATGGCAGACGTGCCGGTGGCGAGGCGGTCACCCGTGACGTAGCGCAGCGGCGGCGCGGCGGTCGGCACGAGGTCGGCCTCGGCGCCCGTCGAGAGGATCGCCTCCGCGTAGCGCCCCTGCTCCATGTACGTGTTCGAGTACGTCGTGCCGTAGCCGGTCTCGCGCAGCACCTGAAACTTCGCCGTCGTCGCCGCCCCGGTCTCGCGGTCGCCGGCGCGCGTCTGCGCCACCGCGAGGTTGTAGAGGGCCGACACGTTGTAGGGCTCGAGATCGACGGCGCGCGAGAACAGCGGCACGGCCTCGGCGTACTGGCGTCGCTGCAACAGCAGCTGCCCCAGATTCACCAGCGACGCCACATCGTCTGGATCCCGCTTCAGTACCTCACGGAACGCTGCCATCGCCTCGTCCTCACGGTTCTCGCTGCGGGCGATCAGTCCGAGGACGTACTGGGCGTGCGGCGGAACCGCGGGCAGCGCGATCGCTGCCGTCGCGGCCTTCAGTGCCGCCGCCGCATCGGGCGCGTAGAGGTAGGCGATGGCGAGATTGACGCGCGCCGGCACGAACGTCGCGTCGATCGCAAGGGCCGCCTCGAACTGTTCGGCCGCCTTGCCGTAGGTGAACTGCTCGAGATAGGCGACGCCGAGGTTGTTGGCCTGCCACGCCCGCTCGCGGACCTCACGCGATGCAGGGGGAGGCGCCTGCGCGACGAGCGCGATGCCGAGGGTGGTGACGACTGCGAGGAGGCCGAAGAGTCTGCGCATGTGTGCGGTCCGTCCCGACGGACGGCTCGGCGAGCCGTCCCTACCTGGCCGTGTGCCTGAACGGCACGCGAGCCGTCACGCCTTTGCCTTCGGTGACAGTCAGCGTCTGTCCGGCGTTCTGCGGGCCGAGCTTCTCGACCTGTCCGCCCGGCCAACGGATCTCGACCTGCTCTGCCTTCGACGCCTGCGCGAGGCCGATCGTCACGGGCAGTTCACTCTGGGAGAGATAGCTCGAGCCTGTCTTGACCATCGCCATCCGCGTGGCGCCACCGACCGTCACCCGCACCTGCGCGCCGATCGCCGACCGGTTCGTCTTGCTGCCGACGAGCGTGACCCGCAGCGCTCGGCCGCCCGCCGTGTCGTTGCGCAACACGCGGGCCGGGCCATTGTTGGTCGTGACGATCAGGTCCTGGTCGCCATCGTTGTCGAGGTCGACATGCGCGGCGCCGCGGGCGACGACCGGCTGCGCGAGCGCGGGAATGCGACGGGCGACGTCCTCGAATCGCGCGCGACCGAGATTCCTGAACAGGTGCGCGGGCTGGGCGTAGGCAATCTTGGCCTGCACCTTGCCAATGTCGTCGGCCACGTGGCCATTGGCCGTGAAGATGTCAAGCCACCCGTCGTTGTCGGCGTCGAAGAAGAAGCAGCCGAAGGTGAGCGTCAGCAGTGAGTCGCGCCCGAGCGACGTGGTGGCGGCCTCGTCGATGAAGAGGCCGCCGCCCTCGTTGCGATAGAGCGAGAGCATCTCGTTCGAGAAGTTGCCGATCAGGATGCCGGGCCGGCCGGAACCGTCGAAATCGCCGACGTCGGTGCCCATGCCGGCGCGTGCGGCGCCGGCTTCGTTGAACGCGACCCCGGACGCGACGGCCTCGTCGACGAACGTGCCCTTGCCGGTGTTGCGATAGAGGCGATTGGGCTGTGTGTCGTTGGCGGCGAACAGGTCAAGCCAGCCGTCGGCGTCGTAGTCGATGAGGCTGACGCCGAGCGCTTTGCTGGTCGGGTCGTAGAGGCCGGCCTTGCGCGTCACGTCCTCGAAGCTGCCGTTGCCGAGGTTCCGGAACAGCCAGGGCGAGTCGCCCTTGTAGATCTCCGGCGTGCAGTAGGACTTGTTCTTGCCGTCGAGCGCGCAGCGCAGGTCCTTCTCCTGCTGCCACTGCACGTAATTGGTCACGTACAGATCGAGACGTCCGTCGCGGTCGTAGTCGACCCAGGCGGCGCTGGCGGAGAAGGCCGCCTTGCCGACCCCGCTTTTCGTGGGCACGTCG
>DATJTM010000229.1:0-2931 GCA_035503395.1 Luteitalea sp. | reverse complement strand
CGAGATCCGGACGCCGATGAACGGTGTGCTGGGCATGCTCGAACTGCTGCTGCAGGGCGACCTCGCCGAGGCGCAGCACGAGTGCGCGCGCATGGCGCACGGATCGGCCGAGGCGCTGCTGCATCTCCTGAACGACATCCTCGACCTGTCGAAACTCGAGGCGCACCAGGTGCGACTGGAGTCCCTGCCGTTCGAGCCCGCACGCCTGATCGACGAGACGCTGGCGTTGATGCGACCCAGGACACGCGAGAAGGGGCTGACGCTTGCCGCCGACATCGAGGGCACCGTGCCCGCGTGGCTGCAGGCCGATCCGACGCGGCTTCGGCAGGTGCTCCTGAACCTGATGGGCAATGCGGTGAAGTTCACTGACAACGGCAGCGTCACCGTGGCCGTGCGGTACGCGGAAGGCACGCCTGGCGTCCTGCGCGTCGAAGTGCGCGATACGGGCGAAGGCATCAGCCCAGAGACGCAGGCGCGCCTGTTCCAGCGATTCGCGCAGGCCGACTCGTCGACCTCGCGGCGCTTCGGGGGCACCGGCCTCGGCCTGGCCATCTGCAGTGAACTCGTCGGGTTGATGGGTGGCGATATCGGCGTGCACAGCGTCGTCGGCGAGGGCAGCACCTTCTGGTTCGACGTGCCAGCCGCCCCATCGACGCCGGTGGTCGTCGCGCCGGTCGCGCCTGCCGCCCTCGCCAGCGTGCTGCCCCGGCTCAAGATCCTCGCAGCCGAGGATCACGTGGTGAATCAGCGTCTGCTCCGCGCGTTCCTGGCCCCCGGGCGTCATGACGTGCACGTCGTCGGCAGTGGCATCGACGCCCTCGCGGCGCTCGACGCCGACACCTTCGACGTGGTGTTGATGGACATCCAGATGCCCGGCATGGATGGCGTCGAGTGCGTGCAGGCGATCCGCACGCGAGCGACCGCCGATCGCGATATTCCGGTCGTCGCGTTGACAGCCAATGCCATGGCTGGCGACCGCGAGCGGTATCTCGCCGACGGCTTCACCGACTACGTGTCCAAGCCGGTGACCATGCAGGCGCTCACCGATGCCCTGTGGCGCGTCACGGCCACCGCGGGCGACGCCCGCCTCACGGCGTAGGGGCAGGCGCCACCGCCGCAGGCGGCTCCGGCGCGAACAAGTCATCGAGTCGTCCGGTGGCCACGGTGCGGTCGAGCAACTCGGCGACCTGCATGATGCCGGCCCGCGTCCCGGTGAAACTCACCACGCTCACCCGTCCGGTGCTGCCCTCGACGAACTGAATGGTGTAGTCCACCCCGCCGAAGCGGACCTGGGGCGCGCCGTAGAGATCCGGTCGCGGCGTGCCACCGCCGGCGAGCAGCGCCGATCCGATGGCCGCGTGCAGGCCCCGCCCGGCCGGTTCAAGGGTATACGCCTGATAGCCGCCTTCCGGACCAGGCTCGACGTAGCCCCTGAACGGCCGTGGCACGGCGTCCGGACGCGTGGCGAGCGTGTAGCGCCCGTCCGTCCCCGGCTGCCATACGTAATAGTATGCGAACCAATCTGGGTCGATATCCAGTTCGGGCGTCCGAAATCGCTGACGCAGGCGGTCGACCACGACCGTCGTGGTGACGCCTCGCTCGAGATCGGTGACGGCGATCCGATGCTGCCCTTCGGCGTAGTCCGGTGAGAACCAGGCGAGGGCTCGACCGTCGTGGGACAGCCCCAACGGCGGCGTGCCGGGCAGGCGCTGGGGCTCGTCCGGCCAGCGCACCGGCACGAAGGCCAGCGGCGCCACGCGCAGCAGTCCCCCATCGAGCATGAACGGCCCGTCGCCGGTGAACGTCCTGCGATCGAGCCAGCCGGGTGTCGCCGGGCGGTCCCGCGCCGCCTTGAAGCGTTCGGGATCGCTGGTGATCGGGAAGATGCGGGCAGCGGTCCCACAGGGCTCGACGGGCATCCGCGAGACCGATGCCCCATCGACCAGCAGGACGCAGCCGGTCGCGTGACGCACCAGCAGCGTGACCGGCGAGGTGCGGACGACCGCAATGCCCGTCGTCTCCGGTAGCGTGACCGGGGTCGAGCCATGTCGCACCGTGAAGACGGACGACGCGCCCATCTCCCCTCCGTTGCCGTCCCAGGACAACACGCGCACGTGCGTGTCGATGGTGAAGCGTCCGGCGACCTGACGTCGCGCCGTGGCGCTGCGACGTATGACGCGATACCTGAAGCTGACGCGTTCCCCGGGTGGCGCCACGGTCGCGAAATCCGACGTCCATGCGCTCCATTGCTCGTGCGCCTGGGTCGGGTGCGACGGCAGGGTGAGGCGCGTGCCGACGCCCCGGCCCGGTGCAACCAGCACGCTGAGCAGTCGGCCGCCACGCGCGGTGAAGATGTCGACGAAGCCAGGCACGATCCACGACTCACCCTCGCGGCGCGCGTCGTCGAGCCACAGCGGGCCTTCTACCTCGCGACGCACCGAACCTCCGCTCATGGCGCCGAGGCGAATGGTCGGGCGCTCGGTCAGCGCTGCCGGTACCGGCAGGCCAGCAGGGAAGCGCACTTCCACCAGCAGGTAGAGCGTTTCGCCGTCGATCTCGGGCGGGACGTCGGCCAGGAGGCGGGCCATGCCGGCGACCGCGCCGACCGTCGCGAGCACGGCGCCCACCACGAGGGCGGCCGTCCGCGCGCCCGTGGCGCCGGGGCGTCGCGCCAACACGCGAGCCCCGATCAGGCCGGTGAACGACGACACCAGGCCCGCGACGAGCGCCATTCCGACCACGAAGTATCCGGAGCCACCCTCGAATGACGAGATCCGGTACCAGCCGACGGCCAGATCCGCGGCGAAGCCGCCGGCGAAGAGGCCGACGAGGCCGGCGAGCAGAGCGATGAAGAGCGATGAGAGCCAGGACATGCGTGATCGACGCGCTGCGTCGTGCGCAGCCTCCCCGCCGATCAACGCGCGGACGGCC
>DATJTM010000228.1:0-4338 GCA_035503395.1 Luteitalea sp. | reverse complement strand
CAACCGCGGCAGGCGCTCGCGGAACGGCGCGAAGGTGCCGTCGACGAACCCTTCGGCGCTGGCGGCAGCGTCGACCGATCGCGACACCGCCTGCGGGTCGACCGTCATCGCCGAGATCTCTGCCCGTCGCCGTGCCTGTCTCGCTTCCGACGGCAACAGCAGCGACGGTCCGACGATCGTGACGCCCTTCACGCCGGCCAGCGCGTCGGTCAGCGTCTCGTGACGCACCAGCTGCGCATCGAGGTCGGCGCCGTCACTCATCACCAGGTACACGTCGCGCGGCAGTCCGAAGCGTTCCGTGATGCGCGACTCGAGTTCGAGCCCCGGTCCGGCCGGCCGCAAGCGTTCGATGCGCGGATCGAGACGCAGCATCGGCAGTCCGAACGCGAGGGGCAGCGTGATGACGGCTGCGGTGACGACGATGACGCGGCGGTGACGGTGGACCCACGTCGCCATGCCGGGCATCGACAGGTCGCGCGAGCGCTCCACCCACGAGCGGTCGGGGAGCCCGGCGACGAGCACGGTCAAGGTGAACAGCGTTGTCAGCATGATGCCGACACCGATGACCAGGCCGAGTTGCTGCAGGCTCGGAAAGCTCATGAACCACAGTCCGAGGAAGGTGGCCGCAGTCGTCGTGGCCCCGAGGAAGATGCTGGTGCCGGTCGGACCGAGCGCGGCGACGGCCTCGGACGGTGTCAGGCCTCGAGCGAGCAGGTCGCGGTACGACACGAACAGCAGCACCAGCCCGTCGTCACCGAGGCCGAAGAGCATTGCAGAGGCTCCGGTTGCCGCGGCCGACAGTTCTACACCGGCCACCTGGTGTGCTGCGAGCGTCACGACAGTGCCGAGCAGGACGGGAACGGCCCCGAACAGCACCAGCCACCAGTTGCGGAACGCGAAGTAGAGCAACCCGAGAACGCCAAGCAGGGACCACACGGTGTTGCTCACCGCCTCGCCGCGCATCAGCGTCTCGGTCTCGATGGCGGTCCGGTGACCTCCCGCGAGATCGACGAGGGGCGCCGCGAGTTCGTCCTGCGCCCACTGTTCGCGGAACTCGGCACGTGTGGCTGCCACCACGCGTGTCACGTCGTCGACGAGCACTCGTGCGAAGGTCGTGTCGAATGGCGGCTTCGACGGATGCACGACCAGTAGCTGCGCCCGACCATCCGGCGTGACGTAGCCATCGGTGCTGCCGGGATTGATGCGGAGCAATCCCGCCGCGCCCTGCAGTCGCGCTCCCGACAGCTCGAACCATCCGAGCGGATCGCGCTGTGCGAGGGCCTTGACCTCGGCCGACGGCAGCGAGAGCAGATCACGCGTGCGGCGGACCTGCCCCGGGATGGCGGGCGGCGCGAGCCGGGCGACGGCGGTCGTATAGCCGTCCTGATCGAGCAGCAGCAACTGGCGGTCGGCGACGTAGCTCCAGTCGCGCGAGTCGTCCCGCAGCCCGGTGTCGACCCGCGTCACCTCGGGCAGGCGCGCCAGGGCGGCGCCGAGCGCCTCGACGAACTCGGCGTAGTCAGCGACGGCGCCGTCGGACGGCGCCTCGATGTACACGTAGAGGGCGTCGAGGCTGCCGAACGTCGACAGGTATGTCTCGAACGCACCCACGGCCCCGGTGTCGCGGGGCATCAGGTGCAGGACGTCGGCGTCGAAGCGGAGGCGCGACATCGGCACAGCGCTCGCCACGGCGAGGAGGACGGAGAGCGCGAGCACGGTGCTTCGCCCCGCATGCGCCCATGTCATGAGCGCCTGGATGATGCGTGTCACGGACGGAACGGGTGTGACGGGCGTCGGAGGTCAGCGAGCAGCACGCGTGAAGGTGTCGGCGGCGACGGGTGGGTTCAGCCGCACGTCGGCGAACTCCATGAGCGTCGTGTCGCCACCGGGGAAATCGAGGCGCATCGCCCGAAGCAGGAGGGTCTGCTGGTCGATCCACAGCCGGACGCCGGCAACGCCCTCACGCAGCTGCTTGCGTCGGGGCGTGAAGACCACTTCCCAGGTGTGTGGCCGGTCGGCGGCCACAGCGGCCGCGATGTCGAAGTGCTTGCGCAGCTCGGCTGGCGAGGTGGCCGTGAAGAAGCGCTGGGCCCGCCGCATGGTCGACGAGATGTCCTTCTGGTCGTGGAGCGAACGCTTCGGCCACTCGATCGTCAGGGTGTCCTTGCTGATGAGGACCGTCCGTGCGTCGGCCCCGGTGTACTGCAGCCGCACCTTGTCGGGCCGTTGGGCCACGAGGGTGCCGCGCGCGACCTGGGGCGTCTTGAGCAGCGTCGAAGAGGTCGTCTCCACGAACGAGGCCGAGACGGTCTGAAGATCACGTGCGATCGGGGCGCCGCGCCGGTGGATTTCGTCGAACAGGTCGCCGCCCGGGTTCTGCGACGTGCCATTCTGCTGGGTCGCGATGGCGGGGACGGCGAGCACGCACAGGGTCACTGTGATGGCGAAGAAACCCCGAAGCGCCCGTTGAAGAGCCATGAATCGAAATGGTAACGTACCCGCCGTGCAGCGACGGGCCGCAATCACGGGCGTTGCGGCCTGCTGCAGCCTCGGGGACACCACCGCCTCGATCGATGCGGTGCTGGCCGGCGCCTCGGGCATCGCCCCGATCGTTTCCTTCGACACGTCCGGGCTGCGCTCGCACCGCGCGGCCGAGCTGCGCGACTTCGACCCAGCCACCGTCATCCCGCCGATGAAGTTGCGGCGAATGGACGAGGTCGGCCGGCTTACCGTGGCCGCAGCCCGCCTGGCCTTCGACGCCGCCGGACTTCCACGGCAGGAGGCCGGGTACGACGACGTGGGCGTCGTGCTGGGGACGTGCACGGCCGGCGTTCACTCGACGGGCGAGTTCCTCGACCGCTTGCTCGAACTCGGTCCGACCGGGGCCCCTGCCTTGCTGTTCAGCAACACCGTCGGCAACGCGGCCGCGAGCCTGGTCGGCCTTGAGGAACGCCTGCGCGGCCCGAACACCACAATCAGCTACAAGGAATCGTCGGGCCTGGCGGCGGCGGCGTTGGCGGCCGACCTGATTCGGGCTGGCAAGGCCGGTGCCCTGCTGACGGGCGGCGCCGAGGACATCTACGACCTGTACTTCAGGGTCCACGACTGGTTCGGGGTGCTCTCATGCGAAGGGCAGTATCCCGAGGGCGCTCGTCCCTTCGACGCGACCCGCAACGGCTTCGTCATGGGCGAAGGGGCTTTCCTCGCCATCATCGAGGACGCTGAGCGCGCGGCAGCACGAGGGGCGTCCATCCTGGCCGACGTCGTTGGTGTGGGGGCCACGGCCGGCATCACGGCCCTGAATGCGTGGCCGACGCAGCCGGCACCGCTGGTGCGGTGCATGCGGGACGCGATGCGCGACGCCGGGATCGCCCCGTCGGACGTCGGCGCGGTCTATGCCGCGGCCAACGGCACGACGGATTTCGATCAGCTGGAGGCGGAGGCGATCGCGACGGCGTTCGACGGGCGGCCGGTCACCACGACGTCGGTGAAGGGGGCGTTCGGCGAAGGGGGCATGGGGTCAGCCGCGTCGCTTGTCGTGGCGGTCCTGGCTGGGAGCCGGGGGCTGGTCGCGCCGACGGCCGGCCTGTCGCGCGTCGACCCGGCGATGCCGGCGCTCGACTTCGTGGTCGGCCAGCCGCGGAACCTCGCATCACCCTATGTCCTGGTGAACAGCTTCGCCAGCGGCGGCACCAACTACAGCCTCGTCCTTCGCTTATACTGACGGACTGCGGCTTCGAGGCTGCGGGTGACTGCTCGAGGCCGGGACCGAAGCGTTCCTGGTGGGCCCGCAGGGTCCGGCCGACTGGCCGGCAGGGTGGTGGCGGTGCCGCGCGGGTACCGCAAGGGGACGTCGTGTCGTTCGAATCGCTAGCCCTCACCAGCCACGTCGCGCTGGTCACCGGCGGATCCCGGGGAATCGGCCGCGCCATCGTGGAGACCCTCGCGAGGCGTGGCGCGGCAGTGGCGTTCTCGTTCAAGGAACGTGAGGCGCCGGCCCGTGCGCTCGTCGACCGCCTGACGGCCGAGGGCTGCCGGGTCTGGACCGGCCAGTGCGACGTCGCCGACGAGGCGCAGGTGCAGGCGCTGGTGGCCGAGGCCACCACTGCGCTCGGGGCGCCCGACATCCTCGTGAACAACGCGGGTGTGACGCGCGACGGGTACCTGATGATGATGGACCGCGAGAAGTGGGACGCGGTGGTGCGGCCCAACCTCGACGGGGCATTTTTCTGCACGCGGGCGGTGGTGCGCGGGATGCTGCTCCGGCGCTGGGGTCGCGTCGTCAGCCTCACGTCGCCGAGCGCCGTGGCCGGGTTGCCCGGCCAGGCCAACTACGCG
>DATJTM010000227.1:0-15769 GCA_035503395.1 Luteitalea sp. | reverse complement strand
AAAAGTAAAAAGTTCCAAAAGTTCCAAAAGGGCAAAAAGAAAAGCGTCCGGGATGCAGAGCGAATCAAGCAATCGAGCCGCCCAGCCCGGGAGAGGTTCAGCCGTCACCGAGAACCTGCTCGCCCTCTCAAGCGTTGCTGTCCTTCTTGCCCTTCTTGCCCTTCTTGCCCTTCTTGACCTTTCAACTTTTGCCGTGTCACTTTCGACTTACCAAATCTTCACGCGTTGGTCCGGCGGCAGATACAGCTTGTCGCCCGGCTTGACGTCGAAGGCGGTGTACCACTCGTCGATGTTGCGGACCACACCGTTGGTGCGGAATTCGGGCATCGCATGCGGGTCGACGACGAGGCGGCGGCGGGTGTCGTCCTCACGGCCCATCGCGCGCCAGACCTGCGCCCAGGCCATGAAGAAGCGCTGGTCGCCGGTGAAGCCGTCGATCACCGGCGCGTCCTTGCCGCCGAGTGACAGCTTGTACGCGGTGTACGCCATCGTCAGGCCGCCGAGATCCCCGATGTTCTCGCCCATCGTCAGGTTGCCGTTGATGCAGCCGTTGGGCACCGGGCAGTACTTGCCGTACTGGGCGCCGAGCTGGCTGGTCGCCTTCTTGAACTTGGCGTCGGTCTCGGGCGTCCACCAGTTGCGGGTGCGGCCTGCCTCGTCGAAGGCACGACCCTGGTCGTCGAAGCCGTGGCCGATCTCGTGGCCGATGACGCCGCCGATGGCGCCGTAATTGACGGCCGGATCGGCGTTCACGTCGAAGAACGGCGGCTGCAGGATGGCGGCCGGGAACGTGATCTGGTTCATGAGCGGGTTATAGGACGCGTTGACCGTCTGCGCGTTCATGCCCCACTCGGCGCGGTCGACCGGCTTGTCGAGCCGCTGGACCTGGCGGTTCCACTCGAAGGTGCGGGCCCGCACCATGTTCTCGAAGTGCTTGCCCTTCTCGACGGTCAGCGCCGAATAGTCACGCCACTTCGATGGGTAACCGACCCGTGACTCGAATGTCGCCAGCTTCTTGAGCGCCTCGGCCCGCGTCGGTTCGTCCATCCACGGCAGCTGCTTGAGTCGACCTTCGAGGGCGGTCCGCAGGTTGCCGACGAGCGCCTCCATGCGGGCCTTGTTCTCGGGCGGGAAGAACTTCGCCACGTAGACCTCGCCGACGCCTTCGCCGATGTTCTCGTCGAGCAGGGTCACGCCGCGCTTCCAGCGATCGCGCTTGCTCTGCACGCCCTGCAGCGTCTTGCCGAAGAACTCGAAGTGCGCATCGTCGAACGCCTCGGGCAGGTGTTCGGCGTTGTCGGAGGCGAGGTGGTAGGCCAGGTACTTCTGCCAGAGCGCGACTGGCTCGCGGCCGACGAGGCGGGCACCATCACGCACGGCGGTGTCGCCGTACGCGACGATCTTGGCGGGGCTGGCCGGCAGGCCGAGGCCGGGCAGCAGCGTCTCCCACGGCGTGTCCGGCGCGAAGGTCTTGAAGGCCGCGAACGGCATCGGCTTGATGGCCTTCTCGACGTTGCGCAGATCCGCCTGGGGCCACTGCGTCTGCGCGATGCGCGTCTCGAGCGCGATCACCTGGTCGGCCGAGGCCGCCGCCGCCGTGTCGCCGAGCAGCTCGAAGACCTTCGTCACGTACGCCTTGTAGGCCGTGCGGTACTTGTCGAAGGACTCGCCCTTGGACAGGTAATAGTCGCGGTCGGGCATGCCGATGCCGCCCTGTCCCGCCCAGATGGCATAGCGGGTGGGGTCCTGCGGGTCCGCCTCGACCCCCAACCCGAACGGCGCGGCGAAGTCGGTCGTCGCCATCAGCGCGAGGATGCCGGCGGTGTCTTTCGCAGCGTTGATGCGATCGAGATATGGCTTGAGTGGCTCGAGTCCGCGCGCCTCGATGGCGGCCTCATCCATCCAGCCCGCGTACATGTCGCCGACCTTGGCCGCCGTCGTGCCGGCAGCGGGTGTCGTCTTCGCCAGCTCTTCGAGCACGGTCCGGACGTCGGTCTCCGACTTGTCACCGAGGGCGTCGAAGGCGCCGAACCGCGCCTTGTCGGCCGGCATCTTGAACGTCGCGAGCCAGGCACCGTTGGCGTAGCGGAAGAAGTCGTCGCCCGGTTTGACGGCCTTGTCGATGTTGGACGTCTCGACGCCGAAGCTGCCGAGTGCGGGGGTGGTGGGCGCGGCCGCGGTCCTGGCGGCAGGTTCGGCCGGCGTGGGAGCACTCGAACAGGCGGGCAGCAGCAACACGGTGGAAGCTGCGAGCAAAGCACGTCGCATGGAGGTCACCTCGTGAAGGAATCGATGCCGCCCGGCCGCACCTGCCATCTCCGCCTGGAGGATGGCCGGGCCGGGCCGAGCCGCACCGCCCATTTACTCACGAGGCGTCCCGATCACGCGCCCGGCTCGTCACAGGACGGCCGAGGTTCAGCACAGGAATCAGGGGTCAGGTAAGGGGAACGACTGCCGACTGCCGACTGCCGACTGCCGTCTTCGACCTAGACGTACTTCTCCAACCAGGCCCACGCTTCGGCCTGCATCTCCGCGTTGAACTGGTGCGGGCTGTCGTACAGCTGCGTCTTGCAACGGTCGGCGATGCCGGCCTTGGCATAGCACTGCCGGAGCGTCTCGAGGCCCGACTTCATGCCGTCGAGCGAGAACAGTCCGTCGCGCGACCCGCTCATCACGAGCAGCGGGCGAGGCATGGCGATCGAGGCCACGTCCGGGTAATCGAGATGGCGGTACAGACCGGGCACCACCTTGGTGTGGCCGATGGTGTGTCGGATGTGCTTTTCGAGCTGGGTCGGGAACGAGGTCATCCAGCACACCACGACGCCGGTCTTCACCCGTGGATCGAGCGCCGTGAGATGTGCCGCGCGGACGGCGCCGACCGACAGGCCGACGCACCCGATCCGATCCGGATCGACATCAGGCCGTGATCGCAGGTAATCCACCGTGCGGATGTCGTCCCAGCACATCACGCCTGGCCACGTGAACCCTGCCGAGTAGATCGTCCGTCCGACCAGTTGCTCGTTGGCACTGGCGCGGCTGTTGAACGCATCGACGCGTTCTTCCGGCATCGTCGACGGCCGATCGCGCCAGTCGGCCGGATCGTCGGCGAGGAGCATGCGGCGGTCGCCCCAATAGAACATGTCGGCGACGACCACCACGTAGCCGCGGCGCGCGAGGTCGATGGCGATGGCTCGGCCGCCATAGGAGCGCTTGCGGAATGCGTCGAGGACCGGATGCTCGCCGTCGATGGCGACCAGCTTCTCCTTGCCCCACAGGTAGAAGCCGCCGTGGTCGTGGAGCGCGACGATGGCCGGCGCGCGTGGAGCCTTCTTCTTCGGCACCAACACGAAGGCCGGCACGCGCACGTCGGGCGTCGTGCTGAAGACGACCCGTTCGCGCACGTAGTCACCACAGTCGATCCGCTCGAGCGTCTCGGCGGCGGGTGCGACGGGCGCTGGCGTGTAGTGGAGCAACTCGAAGACCTTGGCGCGTGCCTGCGGCGTCCAGGCGTCGAGTGTCGTGAACGATGGATTCAGGAAGGAGAGCGGCGGACGACCGGCTGGCACCTGTGCCTTGATGAACGGGAACAGCGACCCGACATCGGGCGGCGCCGGCGTGGCGGGCGCCTGCACGGTTGCTGCGACCGACGGCGCGGCCGCCAGCGGCACAGCGCCAGCCACCGCCGTGGCCTTGAGGAAATCGCGACGGTCGATGCGAGGCGCGCGGAGGGTGCGTCGGGTCTGCGGCATGGCGCACATCCTCGCCTACCGCGACCGGCTGCGCAACGATCCGCCTGTCGCTCTCGTGCCGGTTCCCGGTACCCGGTACCCGGTACCCGGTACCCGGCACCCCGTACCCCGTACCCGGTACCCGGTTTCCGTTCGCCCCCTTACAGCGTCTTGAGGTACGCCAGCAGCGCGCCGACCTTCGACGCCTCGATCCGCGACGCGATCTCCTTGCGGTCGGCGATTGGGTCGAGCCCCGTCGTGTCCGGACACAGGGCGGACCCGAACGTATGGCCGGTATTGGCGCGCCCCGGTTCGGTCGTGTCGAACGTCTTCACGAGCTGGGATTCGCCGGGGGCGTAGCGGGCCGCCGGCCGGTCCGCCCACTCGAAGCCGCCGAGCGCCTCGTCGTAGTGCAGGTTGCCGCGCAGGAAGCGGGCCGGCCGCGTCGACGAGCAGATCAGGTGCGCGAGCGTCGGCACCGAGCCGTTGTGCAGGTACGGCGCCTGCGCCCAGATGCCGCGCAGCATGTCGGCCTTGTAGCCGTTGGTGTGCTCGGTCACGCGGCGCGGCGTGTCGCGGAAGTACTCGTCGAGGCGCGCCTGCCAGTCGCCCTTCGGCATGCACCAGTCGGCACCCGGCTGGCCCTGGTTGTTGAGGCCGTAGATCGTGCACGCCTCCATCACCAGCGCCGCCAGGCCGTAGCGCGACACGCTCGTGTTGACCATCGTCCGGTTCGGATCGACGCCGAGGCGGCTCGCCGGATAGATCTGTTTGTTGCGCGGCGCGTGGCACGACGCGCAGTTCTGCCCGAAGAGCGCCTTGCCTTCGCGGGCCCGCACGAGGTCGACGCTGCTGAACGGGTAAGGCGGCGGTGGCAGGTGATCGATGAACGGATTGAGCGGCTCGTGGATGCGCACGTTCACCATGCGCGGATCGCCGGTCGCCGACGCACCTGAGGCGAGCGTCCGCGACGACGCGCCCTGGTTGCCGTCCCAGTTGGCGTGGAACCGCTCGGTCGCCCAGTTCACGCTCTTGATGTCGATCGGCGCTGGCACCGGTGGTGCCCAGGCCGCGAGGCTCTTCAACGTGCGGTCTGCGGCGGCGCGGGCGTCGGCCACTGGCCCGGTCATGCCGGCCACGTCGGCCGGCAGGCCGTTCTCGACCGAGAAGCCGGTGAAGAAGGGGCTCTGCGGATTGTCGCGACGGACGAACTCCATGAAGCTGTTGTCCTGCCGGCGGGTGTGAATCGCCACCAGCCCCGACGCGATCCCGAATGCGTCCATCTGCCCGGGACGGTTCTCGAAGATGTCGGGGCGACCAATCCGATAGGCGTTGTTGCGGCCGACGACGTGGTAGATGAAGTGCGTCTTCACGCCCACCGCGATGAGGTCCTGGATGACGCTCGGGAAGGCGTCGGCGACGGCCAGCGTCTGCAGTCGGCCTCGTGCGATGTCCTCCGGTGACGACCCATACAGCGTCTCGGGCCGGTTGCGCGCCTTGTCGATCATCTCCGTGTACAGCGCCTTCACCGCCGCGGTGTTCGGCTTGATGTCCTTCGGCGACACGGGTGCCGTCGTGGACGGATCGAACCCCGACGACACGAGCGCGCCGGCCGTCAGCATCAACAGCTTCGAGTAGTACTGCGCCTCGAACTCGGTGTTGGGCATGCCCGGCAGGAACGTCATCCGGCCGTTCACGACCACGCGGCCGACGTGGCAGGCCGAGCACGACAGGAACACGCGGTCGAGCGAGCCGGGACTGCCGAAACCTTTGCGGTCGCGCTCCCAGTTCTCCTCGTGGTCGGCAGTGCGCGCCTTTGCCAGGAGCAGCGACGTGTTCTTGAAGATGCGCTTGGCGAACAGCCGCGTGCGCACGCGCGCGCTGCCGGCCGTCGAGAGCGCCTCGAACTGCCGTGGGTTCTCGAAGGCGAAGCCGTACGGGAGCGGCGCGCGCCGTTCAGCGGCAGGCCGCGGCTTTCCGTCGACGTAGTCGCCGGGATCGGGCCCCGCGCCGAGGTGATCGAGCGTCCACGCGGTCGTGGCCGGCTGGCCCGGGGCGTCGGGCAGCGTCGCCTCGCGCTTCCAGATGCGCGCGATCTTCCGAAGCTGCTCGTTCTCGTGATTCGGGTCGAGGTCCAGGAGCGTTTTCAGCAGCACGAACGGCACGCCGTTGAAGCCGACCGGGTTGTGGCGGAACCACGCCCACGCCAGGCGGGGATGTTGTCCGGCACGGAAGCCGTAGGTCGCCGCATGACCGGGATCCGCATCGTCGAGGTAGCCGCGGATGGCGTCCTCGCGCTTGCGACGTTCGGCCGCCCAGTCGGTGACGACCTGGCCGTCGACCCACGACACGATGTCGTCGCTGGTGTCCTCGCGTGGTGGCTGGACGATGGGCGCGGCGTTTGCGGGTGCCGGCGTGGCCGCGTCGCGGCTCTGGGCTTGCGTGCCCTGACGGCAGCCGCAGGCAAGTGCGGCCAGCAGCGCGAGGGCGGTGTGCGCGCGAAAGCGATGGTTGGGCATGAGACGCACCTCGGGACGAGGGACAGTCTCTTCAACGAACGGCAGGTCCGACCGGAACACGCCGGCCGCTGTCTCAGGCCGAGGCGGGCGTCGTGGCGTCGGGGAGATCGAGCACGAACGAGGTGCCTTCGCCTTCGGTCGACTGCACGGTCACTTCGCCGCCCATGGCCCGGACGCTGTCGTACACGATGGCCAGGCCGAGGCCCATGCCGGACACGTGCGCCAGGGCTTCGTGTTCGACGTGGGCCCGCGTGAAGCGGCGGAAGATGGTCTCGAGGGCATGGCTCGGGATGCCGACGCCATTGTCGCGGACCTCGAGCCGGAACCAGCCGGTCCGGGCCGCTTCGAGCGGACCGATCCGCACTTCACGGTCAGCCTTCGACGTATCGGCGTACTTGATGGCGTTGGAGAGCAGGTTGACGAGCACCAGCTCCATGCGTCCGACGTCGACCGTTGCCGTGGGCAGGTCGTCGGAGACGACCACCGTCACCTCGCGCGCCTCGGCCATCTCGCGCAGCTGTCGCGCCGCCTCCTGCGCAATCGAACCGAGCGGGACGCACTGGACGATTGGCGTATCGCCGGTGCTCCGCAGCCGTGCCATCCCTTCGAGCTGACGTGTGAGGTCGATCAGGTACGTCAGGTTGCGCTCGACCGCTTCCCACGTTCGCTCGGTGCGGGTGGCGTCGATGTCGGTGCGACGCAGCAACGTGATGCCGAACCGCAGCGTGCTCAACGGCTGACGCCATTCGTGCGCGGCCAGTCGCGTGAAGTTCTCGAGCCGCCGGGCCTGCTCGTCGATCGTCTCGGTGTACAGCGTCACGAACGTCTCGACGGTCGTCTGTTCGAGCGCATTGACGGCGCGCTGGAGGCGGGTCACCAGCGTGGTGCTCTCGCGCGCCGTCGGTGTGAGCACGAGACGCTCGATCTCGTCGACGACGAAGTTGACCAGCACGCCGTTGAGGATCTGGTACTCGCGCAGCACCTGGTGCAGCGAGGCGCGTTGCGCGTGCCGCAACGCCCCGAGCTCGCGCGCCTTGTCGATCAGCAGCGTGTTGGCCGCGATGGCCACATCGTCGGGCTGCCGGACGTACTCGCCGATCTCGAGGATCAGGGCCGGGATGTGGTCGAGCAGGCTGTCGGTCGGAAAGACCTCGCGGGCATCGACCGGCAGCAGATCGACCAGCCGCTCGAACCAGCGGGCGGCGAGGTCCTGGTACTGGCTGATGATGCGGTCGGCGATGACGCTTTCGAACTCGGCGGTCAGCATGGGGCGTGCGTTCTGCTCGCACGGATCGAAGGACGACGCCGTGGGGGAGGGTCGCACGCACCAGCGAGGACCTTGCGAGCCCAGCTAGTGTGGCACGGATGAGTGGTGTGCGGTGGAGGCTCGCCTGAACCCGGTACCCGGTACCCCGTACCCGGCACCCGTACCCCGTACCCGATTCTCGTACATGACCCGGGACGACGCGCGTGGCGTCGTCCCCGGGCGGACGCGTCAGCCCTGCGGCTTCGGTGCAACGGTCAACGTGTTGTTGACCGTGTAGCCCTTGGCTTGCTCCTTGGCGATCGTCTCCGCCATGGTCTTCTGCTCGGCGGACGTCACGGTGCCCTTCAGCACGACCGTCCTGGTCTGCGCGTTGGTGTCGACGTTGATGTTGCTGGCGTCGACGCGGCCATCGGCAACGAGGGCGGCCTTCACGTCGACCGTCTCGGCACCGGCCGCGACCTTCTCGGTGATCTTCTCGGCGTCGGTCTTGACGCCACGCGCCGTGTTCGCGCACGCGCCGAGGGTAAAGGACATTCCAACCACACAGACCAACCGGCTGATTGACGAGGCTCGCATCGCATTCGCTCCTGACACGCTGACTGCGAGGTTGCAGTTCAGCCACACGGCACCAGGTGCAGGAAGCAGGCCACCGCACGGATGACGCGCGGACCCGACACCGAGGCGACCATGTCGTGTGGGCCCTGCTCGGCTTCTGGCGATGTTTCTGCCGGTAGCCAGAGGGTGAAATCCGCAGTTCTGTAGGTGGTTGAGTGCCAGTGTCGCCGATGGCAACAGACAGTCAGCGCAGAGACGCGACGGCGTTGGCGCTACCATGCGCGCGATGCCGATGCGTTGGCCGACATGCGCCGCGTTACTAGTCGGGGCTCTCATGGTGGTGGTGCACGCGGCGCCGCGCGACGCGGCCGCGCCTCAGTCGTCTGGCGAGGCGAACCGTGCGGACCGCGCACCGCTCGAACCCCAGGCGGCGCTGGCCAGCCTCGTCGTCGAACCGGGCTACCGCGTCGACCTGGTGGTGGCCGAACCGCTGGTGCGGAGCCCGGTGGCCATTGCGTTCGATGATGACCAGCAGTTGTATGTCGTCGAGAACCGCGGCTATCCCGACCCGCTCGAAGGACAGCCGGCGGCGCCGGCGCTCGGTCGCATCGCGCGTCTGACCGACGGCGACGGCGACGGTCGCTACGACACGCGCACCGAGTTCGCCACCGGGCTGACCTATCCGAATGGCATCGCCATCTGGGATGGCGGCGTGTTCGTCACGCAGGCGCCCGACCTGCTGTACCTGAAGGACACCGACGGTGACGGCGTCGCCGACGTGCGACGCGTGGTGCTCACCGGCTTCAACGCCACCAGGACGGCGCAGATCCGTTTCAGCCACCCGACGCTTGGACCCGACGGCTGGCTGTACCTCACGAGTGGCCTCAACGGCGGTCGTGTCGTCAGCCCCGATTACCCTGATCGGCCCGCCGTGACCTTCACCTCGAGCGACTCCCGATTCCATCCGGTCAGCGGCGCCTTCGAGCTGACCGGCGGCCAGGGACAGTACGGGCTGACGTTCGACGACGAGGGACATCGCTTCATCTGCGCGAATCGACATCCAATGTGGCACGTCGTGCTGGAACCACGTCACCTGCAGCGCAATCCGCACCTCGCCTTCTCGGACACCGTGCAGGAGGTGTCGACGGTCGGGGCGGCTGCCAGGGTCTGGCCGCTGTCGCAGGACCTCACGACGGCGTCCTTCATGCCGTCGCTGATGCAGGCGCCGCACAGCGGCACATTCACGGCGGCCAGCGGCGTCCACGTGCATCGCGGCGACGGGTTGCCCGACGGGCACCGCGGCGGCATCTTCATCGCGGAGTCGGCGCAGAACCTCGTGCAGCGACAGGTACGGTCACGGCTCGGCGTCAGCTTCCGGTCGCAGCCGGCGCGCGAGGGCGCCGAGTTCCTCGCGTCGCGCGACACGTGGTTCCGGCCCGTCTTCCTGACCGGCGGTCCTGACGGTGCCTTGTACGTCGTCGACATGTATCGCCGCGACATCGATCACCCGGCGTACGTGCCGGAGGACAGTCGCGCGCAGTTCGACTTCACGGCCGGCCGCGAGCGCGGCCGCATCTATCGTGTGGCCGCGACGAAACTTCGGCCCGGCAGAACGGATGCGTCGCTGGCACGCGCGTCGACGTCGGACTTGGTTGGCCTCCTTGCGCACACCGACGGCTGGTGGCGCGATGGCGCTCAACGCCGGCTGCTCGAAGGCAATCGAAAGGATGCAGTGCCTGCATTGCGCGCACTTGCGCGGTCCGGTCACGACCTGGCGCGGCTGCACGCGATGTGGACGCTCGACGCACTCGGTGCACTCGACGACGACGCGCTGGTGGCTGGCATGGCAGACCAGTCGATCGGCGTTCGCGAGAATGCAGTCGCTCGCGCGTCCGCGCGACTCGGTTCGTCGCCGGTGCTGGCAGCGGTGCTGGAAGCGTCTGACGACGACGATTCACGCGTTCGCCTGCAGGTCGCGCTGGCTCTCGGAGGCACGAGCGACCCGCGACGCATCGCTGCGCTGGCGAGCATCGCGCGCACGGATGGCGCCGACCGCTGGGCGCGTGCTGCCATCCTGAGCAGCCTTCGCGATGGCGCGGGCGCGTTCCTGACCGCGTTGATCGAGGGCGGTGCGATGCCGGTTGCGGTTCGGGCGGCCGTCATGCAGGACCTTGCCCGCCTGTTCGGCGCCACCGAGTCAATGGAGAAGTGTCGCGCGCTGCTCAGCGAGATTGCCGATCCCGCAGGGGAACTCCGATGGCAGCCGGCTGCGCTGTCCGGCCTCGCGGCAGGGTTGCGGACGCGGCGCGACCTCGAGGCCACGTCTGGCGGATCGACGCTGCTTGGGCTGACGAGCGGCACGACACCGGCGGCGCGTGAGGCGCGCACGCGCCTCGACTTGCAGTTCGCACGAGCCGCGGCGCTGGCGGCGATCGACGATGCGCCAGAGGAGCAGCGGCTGGCCGCCATCGATCTGCTGGGGCAGTCGACGTGGGCGACGTCGGGGCAGGCGCTGCTGCGTCTGCTCGGCCCGGAGGTACCGGCGGCGGTGCAGATGGCAGCGGTGCGGTCCCTGGGCCAGCTGCGTGACGCCGAAGCGGCGGGCGCGCTCGTGAGCAGGGCCCGCTGGGCGGGGTACTCACCGCGCGTGCGTGACGCGGTGGTCACCACGATGCTCGCCGACGAGGGCCGCATCGGCGTGCTGCTCGACGCCGTCGCGGCTGGCGCCGTGCCGGCGCCTGCGGTGGGCGTCGCGAACTGGCGACGTCTGACGACGCACGCGTCGCCAACCGTGCGTGACCGTTCCACCCGGCTGTCAGCTGGAATCGGCGGCGAGTCGGCGCAACGCGAATACGTGCGGCTCAAAGATACGGTGCTCGCGCGGACGGGCAATGCCGCGCGCGGCGCCACGGGCTTTGCGACGTACTGCGCGGCGTGCCACACGTCTGGCGGGACCGGCGGCACGCTCGGACCCGATCTCAGCGGCGTGCGCAATCAGCCCGCCGAGGCCCTGCTCCTCCACATCGTGGTGCCCGACCACGAGATCACGCCGGGATACGAGACGTACACGGTGCAGACGCGCGACGGGCGGACGCTGTCGGGGCGGGTCGCGTCGGAAGCGCCCAATGGTTTGACGCTGCGTGACGGCGCGGGCGAGTCGCACGCCATCCTGCGGCGCGACATCGTGTCGATGTCGGCCGCCCCATCGTCGCTGATGCCGGCTGGCCTCGGCAGTGCGATCCCACCGGAGCAGCTGGCGGACATCCTCGCGTACCTGAAACGTCAGCGACCCTGAGGTGCACCGTCCTTCAGCGCCCGCAGCAGGCGCACTGCCTCGGTCACGAGCCGCTCGCCGCCACCAGGCGCGATGCGTGAGTTGACGGTTTCATAACTGCCTTCGCGGAAGGCCTTCTCGGTCGGGATGTAGGCCGGGTTGTCGTTGCTCAACTCGATGACGAGCGTGTGCGCGTACGGCGACTGCTGCTTGATGGACAAGCCCAGCTCCGAGAACACCTCCCCCGGCAACAGCACCACCGCGAGGTCGGAGTGCAACTGGAACACCTGGACGTCGGCGTCGAGCGTCGCGCCGCGGGTCGCGAGGTCGAGCGTCGTCACGGTGGCGACCTGCTCGAGGAACGGCATGGCCGGCGTGCCGACCTGCGACATCCGCGCCTTCGCGTCTGCGACCTGCGCCGCCGTGACCGGTCGAAGGGGCAAGGTGACGCGCGTCGATGCGGCCGCCAGGCGCGCCGGTGACATCGGGGTGCGTCCGAGCGACGACACGACATCGACCGCGAGTTGTTGTCCGATCAACCTCGCCTGCAGGCGTCGCGTGCCACTGACGTCGAGATGATTGATGTCGCCACAGGTCCCGAGGCCGAACACGGAGACGAAGCCGTCGCCGAACTCGCGACGGAGCTCGGTGGCGAGATGGCCGGCGTAGTCGGCCGAATACTCGGTGCCGCCAACGGTGTCCAGGTGCAGGGCGAACACCGTGAGGGCGCCGACCGGCACGTTGTCGCGCTTGACCATCAGGAACGGCAGGTCCGGATCGATCGGACCCGCCACGCGGACGATGTCCGGATTGCGCGCGCCAGGGTTGAACCTCACCGATCCGTCCTTCATGTGGAACCGGCGGTTGAAGGAGACGCGGTCCTCGCTGGTGCGCACGAACTCGAGGGTCACCGGCGTCAGACGGCCGTGTGCGGTGACGATCGACTCGACGAGCCGATCGCGGAGCATCTCCGGGTATCGCACCGAGGCGAGCGGGTCCTTGCCGTACTTCGCCGCCGCCAGCTCGCTGAAGACACGGGCCCGTTCACCTGCGAAGAGCGGCCCGGTGTGGGTATGCGTCGCCGCGACGCTGATGTTGGCGACGGGGATGCCGGTGGCCGCAGAGACACGGCGTCGGACGTCCTGCGACATGGACTGCGGCATGCCCAGCACGTCGGCGACGACGAGCGCGACGCTGACGGGTCCCTGCCGGAACACCACGGCCTTGGCCATCAGCGGATCCTTCGATCCGGTGCTGAGCCGCTCGTTGAAGTACCCGTCCATCCGGTAGCCGGTCGGCGGCGTGACGTCGACCTCGGCAAAGCCGGCCTGGAGTGGCACGTCGGGTGCGGTCTGGGCCGAGGCGACACCGGCCAGCAGCATCGCCATCGCGAGGAACACTGCGCGCATGCGGCATACCCTATCGCAGCGGCGGGCCGTCACGTGTGGCCATTGTCGTGGAGGCGGTGCGATGGTACGGTCGCAGCCACCGCGAGTCCCCTGTCCTGACGGAGGTTCGAGAGCCGTGCGTCGTCGCGTCATCCTGAAAGCGGTCGTGTGTGCGTTCTCTCCCGCGGTGGTGTCCGCGCGCGCGCCGGCGGTCACGACGTTGCTCGGCACTGGTGTGGCCGGGGCTGGCGACGGACAGGTCAACGACCCGTATGGCTTCGCGATCGGCCCGGACGGGGCGCTGTACTTCTGCGATCTCGGCAATCAGCGCATTCGCCGGATCGACCTCCGCTCGCGGCAGGTCACCACAGTGGCCGGCGATGGACTGCGCGGCCGTGACGGCGACGGAGGACCGGCCACGCAGGCGTCGCTCGACATGCCGCACGAGATTCAGTTCGACGGCCACGGACACCTGTACATCGCCGAACGCGACAACCACGTCATCCGCCGCGTCGAGGCTCGCACGGGGGTGATCTCGACGTTCGCAGGAACTGGCACCGCAGGGTTCTCCGGTGACGATGGGCCGGCGACGAGGGCGCAACTCCGGGCACCGCACAGCATCGCCGTCGATCCGACGAAGCGTTTCCTGCTGATCTGCGACATCGGCAATCACCGCATCCGGCGCGTCGAGCTGGCCAGCGGCCGCATCGAGACGATCGGCGGTACGGGCGAGCGCAAGCCGACGCCCGAGGGCGCGCCCCTGACGGGCACACCGCTCGACGGGCCCAGGACGTTCGCCTTCGACGACCGAGGCGATCTGTTCCTCGCGCTGCGCGAACGCAACGCCATCTACCGGGTCGATCGACGATCGTCCACGCTGCATCGCGTCGCGGGCACCGGCGAACAGGGCTACAGCGGCGACGGCGGTCCGGCGCTACGCGCGCGGCTGGGCGGACCGAAGGGACTCGCGTGGCATCGCGGCGTGCTGTACGTTGCCGACACCGAGAATCACGCGGTGCGCGCCATCACCCTGAAGACGGGCATCATCCGGACGGTGCTCGGCACCGGCGTGCGCGGTGATGGGCCTGAGCCCGATCCGCTGCGCTGCGCCCTCGCGCGACCGCACGGCGTGCTCGTCGATGCCCGCGGCGCGTTGTACGTCGGCGACAGCGAAGCGCATCGGGTCCGGGTTCTTCGCTAGGTCAAGTCAGAATCGAAAGTCTCGAGTCAGAAGGGCAGGTATCCCGGCACGGCCAGCGGTCAGTCGACCGGTCTCGACACTGCGGCATCGAGCAGGGCGAGCACGCCTTCGCGTTCGAGCAGGTGCATCCCCAGTCGTTGTGACGAGAACCCTTCCCTGACGCGGTGAGAGAACGTCGGCGTGCCGGTGCTGCAGTCGGCTTCGAAGGCCAGCAGCGCCACGCGTGAATTGGCGCCGAGCTGCGGGGCAATCTCCGCCAGGTGCGACGCCACGAAGACGGTGTCGCGTCCTCGCGCGACCAGACGTTGCAACACGGCGAGGGTGGCCTCGGTGGCGTCGTGGACGTTGGTGCCGCGGAAGGGCTCGTCGAGGATCGCGAACGTCCGGTTGTGCGCACCGATGGTCCTGGCCAACGCCGCCATGCGCCGGGTCTCGGCCAGGAACAGGCTCTCACCCCGCTGCACGTCGTCGCGTACGTGCGCGGTCGAGAAGCATCCGTCGAAGAACGGCGTTTCCATCGCCGATGCGGGCACGGCGGCACCGACATGCGCGAGGAGTACCGCAATGCCCACGGACTTGACGAACGTCGACTTGCCGGCCATGTTCGGCCCCGTCACGAAGAACAGGCACGCGTGATCGCCGGTTGAGAGGTCGTTGCGGACGGGCGCGTCCACCAGGGGATGACCGAGGTCTCGCATCGACAAGCGCTCGCCGAACGACGGGAACGTCCAGCCGTCCAGCGCGGTGGCGCCGGCAATCGATTGCAGCGCATCGACATCCGCCAGGCAGTCTGCCAGCGCTGTCAGGGCGGCCTTCGCCGCGCCCCGGGCCAGTTCGTCGTTGGCCTGCAGCATGCTGACGCTGCTCGTCGCGCGGGCCTGGTGCGCCATCAATGCCTGCACGTGCGGACTGCCCAGCGTCTCGCGCATGACCCGCGCGTGCCCGGCCAGGCGGGTCGAGGACGACGCTGCGGCGAGGGCCGCGACGCTGGCCGCCGCGCGAATCAAGGCACGGCAGGCATCCAGTCCCTCGGCCGCGTCCATCCGGTAGCGTCGGAACCAGGCGCTGAACCGTCGCACCGTCGGCATCTTCGAGGGCAACAACCACGTCGACGCGAGGTAGTGATGGACGGCATCGAGGGACGCGCCGTTCAAGGCCAGACGATACGCCTCCACCGCACCACGCATCTCGCGATGCGCGCGCTGCAGATCGAGCACGTCCGCCAATGCGGCTGGCGGTTCGGCGAGGCGACGCCGCAGTGCCCGTCGCCCGTGGTCGCTGAGGGTGCGATCGAGCAACGCGAACACCGTGCGTGCCTGATGCGAATTGCCGAACACGTCGAGGTGCTCGAGCGTGGGAAGGTCGACGGTCATCCTGACTTCGACTCCTGTATTCCTGTCCTCGTCCTATGACGCAGCCGAGAGTTGTTCGCGCGCGGTGAGACGCTATGGTTCGGGGTAGTCCAGTGACCGTGCATCGCATCTCCTGCCTCTCGCACGACGCCCTTCGCGGCGTTGACATCACCGCCGCGGCGCGGTGTTGTCGCTGCTGTCGCTAGACGGTCGCTGCCGCGTTCGCGGCATCTCTCAATACTCGCGCACATCGCGATCCGCCGCACGGCGTGTCGTTCGTAGCCAGGTCCGCTGCGCCAGCCATCCCGGCGTGCTGGTCCGGACCATACCGCAATGGCGCGGTGGCGAAGTGGTAACGCAGCGGCCTGCAAAGCCGTGACGCGAGGGTTCGAATCCCTCCCGCGCCTCCATTCATGCAAGGAGTCCACGTGTCCGACCTCTGGTCGCGTCAACCACAGCTTACAGGAACCGATGAGCGACAGCGC
>DATJTM010000226.1:0-3743 GCA_035503395.1 Luteitalea sp. | reverse complement strand
CTCGCTGACGCCCGATCAGGCACGCCGCTACCACCGCCTCACGTTCACCATCGACTACGACGTGCCGGTGCAGGCGACCTTCGATCCGCTCGCCCCCCGCCCATTTCTCGAAGACGTCGATCCAACCAACGGCCGGCTCGGCGTCGGCGGCATGATGCGGATCATCTGGCGGACGGCCGCGCACCGTGGCGGAGCGTTCGCGCAGAGTTGCGGCATCCCGGTGCAGGACGGGGGGCCACGTACCTACACGTTCGACCTGAATGCCTACGCGTCGGCCGACGGTGCCTGCGGCGACGAGGGACTGCAGATCCTGCCGACCGGATCGGCCTGGGGCAGCCTCGCCTCCAATCTCACCAATTTCCGTCTGGACATCAACGAGGGGTCGCTCGACACGCCGTTCACGTTGTCGAACGTCAAGCTCGCGGCCGACGACGAACCGGACGCCGCCGGCCAGTTCATCGTGCAGTGGGCGGCGCAGGACGCGCGCTACACGAGCAACCCGACGGCGGTCAACGGTTCGGTCGCCGTGTACGTGGACGACGATCGCGACCCGACGAGCAAGCGCCTCGTCGCCAACAACCTGAATGCGTCGACCGGTGCCTACGTATGGGACCTGGCGGCGACGGCCGGCGGCATGTCCCCGGGCACGTATTACGTCTACGTCGAGATGACCGACGCGGCCGGCTACAGCTTTGGCAAGTACGCCACCGGCCCCATCCAGGTGACGCGCACGTACGAGGCGCCGATGACGCTGCAGCAGTGGCAGGCGTTCTACGGCGTCACGAACATGAGCGCCGACTCCGATGGCGACGGCGTCACCAACCAGGCGGAGTTCCAGGGCGGCACCAGCCCCTACCTGGCCAATCGTCAGGAACTCGCGGAAGGATCCACCGGCTTCTTCCAGGAGCGCGTGGCGATTGCCAACCCGGAGAATCGTGCGGCGATCGCCCGTGTGATCGTGCTGTTCGGCCAGCGCGGCGATCTCGGCGAAGGCGCACCGCCGGCGCCGGTGACGCAGGACATCGCGCTTCCAGCGTACGGACGCCACACGGTGAACGTCAACGCGCTCGCCAACGCCAGCTACAACGGCCAGGGACGAGCGGTCTCGGTGATCGTCGACGCGCTGCGCGGCGGCGTCGTCGTCGAGCGGACCATGAGCTTCGGTGACGGCTGGGGCGGCCACACGGGCAAGGCCTTGACCGCGCCGTCGAAGCAGTGGTTCCTCGCGGAAGGAGCCGCCAATCAGTTCTTCCAGACCTTCATCCTGCTGACGGCCACCGGCAGCGTGACACCGAAGGTCACCGTCGACTTCCTGCTCGAGGACGGTCAGGTCGTCTCGATGCCGTCAGACTTCCCGTCGGCGCCGGGTCGCCTGACCATCTGGGCCAACGAGGTCTGTGCCCCCGGCACGAGCGGCAATGGCTGCGTCCGGGTGCTGGCCGGCAAGGCGTTCTCCACCCGCATCACGGCCGACCAGCCGATCACGGTCGAGCGCGCGATGTACTTCAACCGCGGCGGCCGGACGTTCGAAGGCGGGCACGCGTCGGCGGCGGTCACCGCACCGGCCACCCGCTGGTTCATCGCGGAGGGCGCGACCGGCCCGAACTTCGATACGTACCTGCTGGTCGCCAACCCGGGCTCGGTCGACACTGTCGCGACGGTCCGTTACCTCACGCCGGAGGGCGCCTACACGCAGACGTATGGCGTACGTGCCAACAGTCGCCTCACGCTCTACGTCGACGGCGAGCTTGCGGCGGCCTCCGGGCGCGATGCGCTCGGCTCGCAGATCGACGTCTCGGCGGAAGTCTCGGCGCCACAGCCGATCGTTGTCGAGCGCGCGATGTACTGGTTCGGCGGTTTCCAGAACTGGACCGACGCCCACAACAGCGCCGGACTGGCGTCGACGGGCACGCACTGGGCGCTCGCCGAGGGCCAGAAGGGCGGCCCGCAGCAGCACAAGACGTTCGTGCTGATTGCCAACCCGTCGAGCAGCGCGGCCACCGTGAAGCTGCGGCTGCTGCGTGAGAACGGCAAGTCGGTGGTCACGTCGGGCGATCTCGTGGTGCCAGCCAACTCGCGCTACACCTGCTACGCCGACCAGCCCGGCCCGTGCCAGGCCGCCTTCGCACAGTTACAGGACGGCGAGATGTTCGGCGTGCAGGTCGAGAGCGTCAACGGCGTGCCGATTGCCATCGAGCGCGCGCTGTACTGGGACTACGGCGGCGAAGCGTTCAGCGCCGGCACCAACGAGACCGGGATCAAGGTAAGGTAGGCATCGCGGTCTAGGTAGGGACGCCTCGCCGAGGCGTCCGCTTCGACGCGCAACTCCCGCGCGAAGCCAAGCGCGCCGGCCGGACCGCTCGGCGAGCGGTCCCTACCTATGCTGCCTTCCGTCTCCGTCGGTATCGTCACCTTCCATCCCGACGACCTGCTCGCCCGCTGCATCGCGTCGGTTCGTGCCCAGGACTACCCCGACCTCACGTTCCATGTGTGGGACAACGCGGCAACGGCGGCATCGCGGACGCTGATCGCCTCCCTCACCGACGCGTCCGAACGGACGCACAGCGATGCCAACCTCGGGTTCTCGGGCGGGCACAACGCGTTGATCGGCCGCGGCACGGCGGCCTACTACCTCTGTCTGAATCCGGACGCGATCCTCGACCCGGGTTACGTGCGCGGACTCGTCGCCGCGTTGGAGGCGGCGCCTGCGGCGGGGTCGGCCACGGGCCGACTGCTCCGCCTCGACCAGCCGCACATCCTCGATTCCACCGGCATCGTCATGACGCCGGACCAGCGGCATCTCGATCGCGGCGCCGGCGTGCCGGCGGACGGTCGGTACCTGGAAGGACCGGAGTCGATCTTCGGGCCGAGCGGCGCGGTCGCGATGTACCGCCGCGCGATGCTGGACGACATCGCCTATGCGGGCGAGTACTTCGACCAGGCATTTTTTGCGTATCGCGAAGATGCAGATCTCGCATGGCGCGCCAGATGGCGCGGGTGGGACAGCCTGTATGTCCCGACCGCGCTCGCCTGGCATCGCCGACGGGTGACCCCGGAACGGCGGTCTGATCTACCGGCCGAGATCAACCGATACTCCGTGCGGAACCGGTTCCTGCTTCGCCTGAAAAACCAGCCGTTGGCGCTCGCCTGGCGCTTCCTGGCGCCCGGCCTGGTGCGCGACGCGCAGGTCGTCGGCTACGTGCTCCTTCGGGAGTGGTCGTCGATTCCGGGTCTCGTCGACGTCGTGCGCCTGCTGCCGTCGATGGTCGCCAAACGGCGGCACGTTCTTGGCAGACGCAAGGCGACGGACGCCGAGCTCGTGCGGTGGTTCGTGGCCTGAGCGCTACGCTTGAGCTTGCGATCTTCGCGAGCTGAGCCGGTTGTCACTCATTTTGCGCTGACGGACAATAGGGCACGCGGTGCGGTTGACCTTGGGACGACTCACTCGGGACGAGAGGGTGCCGGCATGATTGCCGAGCGCGCCCGACTCATCAATGGCGCATACGTCCTGAGCGACGCGCTGGCGACGGTGTTCGCCCTCGGCCTCGCCTACACGCTGCGCGGCGTGATCCCGGGCGACAGCATGCCGTTCCTCTCGGGTGCGCTGCCGCCGTTCGCCTGGTACCTCCCTGTCCTCGTCTGCGTGCTGCTGGTGTGGCCGCTGGTCTTCTACGCGCTCGGCCTCTACGGACGGCAGGGACGCACGCTGAACAGCGAGACGTCGGTCGTGCTGACCAGCGTGG
>DATJTM010000225.1:0-3285 GCA_035503395.1 Luteitalea sp. | reverse complement strand
ACTGGAACGAGGCGAAATGGATGTTCGACAAGTCGCGCGAGCTCAAGTTCGCGTTGACCGGCGGCTCGTCGATTCCCGTCTACTTCCGCAAGCCCGAGATCGAACTCGCGATCGATACGCCGATCAGGACGTCGGTGGTGGTCGGCGGCGCGGTCGACGAGGGCGCGCTCTTCCACTGCGTCGACGTGTTGCAGGCCTTCGTCGAGCGCCGCAAGGGTGGCGAGACGGGCGTCAAATCCGTGCAGTGCATCCGCGGGCCGGAAACCTGGAAATGGACGGAGCGCACTCCGTGGGCCGGTCGGCTGCTCGAGAGCGTGCGCACGCGGCTCGAACTCAAGCCCGGCCACTTCCAGGACATCAACACGCCCAACGTCTGCATCGTCGAGTATCGCGACGGCACCAACGCGGCAATCTATTCGGCCCGCGGCGTGGGCTGGACCTATGCGGGCGAGATCACGGGACAGGCCGAGCCCACCGTAGTGTCGATGCTCGGCTGGCCCGGTCCGTTCGACCAGTACCACGCGTCGAACGCGCAGCCGCACTGGATCACCGAGACGATGGTGACTGGCAAGGAGCCGTTCGAGGCCGAGCGTCTCCTGCTCTCGACCGGGATCACCGCGGCGAACATGGACTCCAACTGGGAGAACGGTCGGTACTCGGCCGTGGGTCGCCGCCTCGAGACGCCGTTCCTGGACATGAGGTACCGCTCGACCCGCGGCGCCCAGTTCAGCACTGGCGCCCGGCCGCCTGAGAAGCCGTACATCCGCGGCTTCGCGAGCTAGCTCGACACCCGCCGGGCAGACGAGCCAGAGCTGCTCGCCGTCGCCTCGGTCGTGGGCCTGCCCGCCGTAGCCCTGGCCGGGGCCTGCCCGCCGTAGCCTTTGCCGGGGGCTTGCCCCGCCGGAGCTCCGCCCGGAACCTATTGCCCGCAGCGGCGTACCCTTACGTCCATGGGGCAGCTCCGATGACGGACCTGATGCGCGACCTTCGCCATGCCGGCCGCCGGCTGGCGCGAACGCCGATGTTCACGCTGGCCACGCTGATGACGCTGGCGCTCGGCATTGGCGCCAACGTCGCCATCTTCAGCCTCGTCAACACGGTGCTGCTCAGGCCTTTGCCGTACCACGACGCCGATCGCCTGGTCGGCCTGTGGCAGACGGCGCCGGGTGTCGACATCGACGAACTCAATGCGTCGCTCGCCGATTACGTGACCTACCGCGAGGAATCGCGGACGCTGACCGATGTGGCGCTCTGGAACCGGAGTGCGTTCACCGTCACCGGCTTCGGCGCCCCCGAGCGCGTCGAATCGCTGAGCGCAACACACCGGCTGCTGCCGCTGCTCGGCGTTCAGCCGGCGATCGGCCGGCCCTTCGCCGAAACCGACGATCGCGAGGGCAGTCCGGACGTCGTCATGCTGGGCCACGGCTACTGGCAGCGGCAGTTCGGCGGCAACCCGAATGTGGTCGGGCAGATGATCACCGTCGACAGCACGCGCCGCGAGATCATCGGCGTGCTGCCGAAGGGCTTCTGGTTCATGGACGCGGCCCACGACCTCGTGGTGCCGATTCGCTTCAACCGCGCCAACGTGCGGCTGGCCGGCTACAACAATCGCGCGGTCGGACGCCTCCGCCCCGGGGTCGACCTCGCGACGGTCAACGCCGACGTGGCGCGCATGATCCGCGTCGCCTTCACCAAGTTCCCGCCGCCGCAGGGCATGACCCTGAAGATGATGGAGGACGCGCGCCTCGGGCCGAGGGTGCGCCCGCTCGTCGATGACCTCGTCGGCGATCTCGGCAAGAGTCTCTGGGTGGTGACGGCGACGATCGCCATCGTGCTGCTGATCGCCTGCGCCAACGTCGCCAACCTGCTGCTCGTGCGCACCGAGGGCCGGGCCCAGGAACTCGCGGTCCGCGCGGCAATCGGCGCCAGTCGGGCTCGACTCGCGCGCGACATGCTCGTCGAAAGCCTGCTCCTCGGGCTGATCGGCGGGACGCTCGGCCTTGCCATGGCGGCCTTCGCGCTTCGCACGGCGCCACTGCTGGCACCGGCCCGCCTGCCGCGCCTCGACATGGTCGGCGTGGACGCCGCGACGATCGGCTTCACGCTGCTGATCTCGATCGCCGCAGGACTCGTGCTCGGCGCGCTGCCCGTCATGCGCTGGACCCGCATCCACCTGAATCAGGCCTTGAAGGCGGGCGGCCGGAATTCGAGCGCCGGCCGTGATCGCAACCTGGCCCGCAACACGCTCACCGTCGTCCAGGTGGCGCTCGCCGTCGTGCTGCTGATCGGTTCGGGGCTGATGATCCGCACGTACCAGTCGCTGCGTCGGGTGCAGCCGGGGTTCAGTAGTCCGGCAACGCTGCAAACACTACGTGTGGCGATCCCGCGCGACGCCGCGGCCGACGATGCGGCTTTGCGGGTGGCGCATGAGAGCCTGCTCGAACGACTGGCCGCCTTGCCCGGCGTCGAGTCCGTTGGCATGACGGATTCGCTGCCGATGGGCGACGGTGACAGCAATGACCCAATCTTCGCCAGCGATCGCACGTACGCGCCCGACACGATCCCGCCGCTGCGCCGATTCGTCCGGGCAGCGCCTGGTACGTTCAAGGTCATGGGGGCTCGCATCGTCGCCGGCCGTGAGTTCGAGTGGAGCGACATCCATGGCGACCGCCTCGTCGTGCTCATCAGCGAGAACTTCGCGCGCGAGTACTGGGGCTCGGCCGCGGCCGCGATCGGCAAGCAGATCCGCGACAACCCGAACGAGGCATGGAGCGAGGTGATCGGCGTGGTCGCCGACATCCGCCAGAACGGCGTCGATCGTCCGGCACCCACGACCGTCTACTGGCGGTTGCGCGATCGGCGATCGGTGACGTACATGCTGCGCAGTCCGCGGGCCGGCACCAGCAGCTTCGCCGCCGAAATCCGCAGTGCCATCGCCGCGCAGAGTCCGGTCACGCCGGTCACGCAGATGCGATCGATGCAGGAGGTCTACGAGGCGTCGATGGCGCGCACCACGCTCACGCTGTCGCTGCTCGGGATCAGCGGAACGATGGCGCTGCTGCTGGCCGTCGTCGGCATCTACGCGCTGATCTCCTACACGGTGTCGCAGCGCACGCGCGAGATCGGCATCCGCATGGCGATCGGTGCACAGCAGGGGACCGTGCAGCGGATGTTCGTCGGCTACGGCCTGACGTGGTCGGGCATCGGCGCGGCGGCCGGACTGGTCGCCGCGGTGCCGCTCTCGCAATTGATGTCGGCGTTGCTGTTCGAGGTGAAGCCGCTCGA
>DATJTM010000224.1:0-3791 GCA_035503395.1 Luteitalea sp. | reverse complement strand
ACAGGAGTCACCAATCGAGGCGGCGCCCCATGTAGATGCTCGCGTCGTCGCCGGAGCCGACGCGCGTCAGTTCGTGGAAGCCGAGCCGCTGGTAGAAGGCGTAAGCCCGCGTGTTACGGGACCACATGCCCAGGTGCACGCCAGGCGATCCCTGGGCGCGAAGGCGATCGAGCAACGCTTCGATCATGCGCCGTCCGTGGCCACGCCCCTGGGCTCGCGCCATCAGGTCGATGTGCAGGTGCGACGGGTAGGCGTCGTACGGCTCCGGGCAGAAGTAGTCGGCCTGGTGATACCAGCCGTAGACCTCCTGTGGCCGTGACCATGATTCGCGCGGGCCCGTCGGGGCCGGGTACGTGGCGACCAGTTCGGGCCGCCACTCGCGGTCATAGCGCTCGTAGTAGCGCTTCGAATCCAGGGCAGCGAGCGCATAGCCGCACACACCGGCATCGTCTTCCAGCACGAGACTCAGCGAGGGCTCGAACGCGAGATACGGCCCGACGAAGAGTCGCCCGAGGGCGTCCGGATCCTCGCGATGTGTTTCCGTCGCATCGGCGCCGGCATCGCCGGTCTCGAGGCACACGCGGTACGCCGCGGCGCGATCGTCCCGCGTGGCCAGACGAATGCGCGCGTCGACGTGCCGATGCGCCTCGCCCGTCGGTGCGACGATCGCGGGAGATGCTGCCGCCGGCGTGAACGACCCGTCGTCGTGCTGGTCCAGCAAGCGCTGCAGGCGCGTGACGACCCCGCCACGATACGTATGGGGGAGATGGAAGTCCGACCGCAGGCCACCGACTGGTGGCGACGGCGCATGCATGGCCGTGACGACACGAGTCAGCAGGTCGAGTTCCTCACGCAGATCCCACACGCGTCGATGGATGGCGTGGAACAGCGCGCGGTTGCGCAACGTCGCGAGCCGGCCGCAGAGATCTCGCAGCGCGGTCGCGTCGCGCAGGAATCGCTGCGCCGCCGCTTCCTGCATCGTCGAGGCGGAATTCAGTGCGTCGCGTGCGTCTGCGATCAACGCCTCGACGTGCGGTCCGTCGGTGTAGGGCAGATAGAGACAGTCGAATAGCCGCTCGAGGAGGTCGGGCGCGACCGGCCCGGTCGTGGTCTCGAACGACGACGCCCAGTCGGCGATGGCGGATCGATACGCGGCTCTTGCGTCCCAGCCATCGGTCGCACGCAGGAAGGCGCCGAGCGTGCGCACGGCCACGACGTTGACCGGGAACTCGGTGTTCGGGTTGCTCAGGATGCCGCGGACCTCGTCACGCAGCTCCGGCGCGCGGCCGGCGTAGGGCCCGCAATAGAGACGGCGGCTGTCGTAGTCGTTGGCGTGCAGGTTGTCCCAGATGACCGGCTTGCGCCGCAGTCGCGCCGCGACCTCTCGGACATGCGCCACGGTGATGTCGCGCGAGATGATCTCGGGGCCCGTCCAGAACACGTCGACATCCGGGTCGAGATGCTCACCCAGTTGCTCGAGATATCCGGCACCGCCGTGCCCGGCCCGCACCATGCGCTCGCAATACGGGGTGGGACAGAACCCGCGAAAGCCGCTGGGACGCTCCCTGCGCAGCCAGCCGAAGACGTCATTGGCGACGTCGGCCTGCGCCGCAGCCAGGGAACCCCATCGCGCGAGATCTGACTCGTCGAGACGATCGGGGATGTCGTCGAACAGCAACGCCACGCCATCGATGCCGGCGTCGAGGACCTGGGCGATGCGTGTCCGCAGGTGCTGTCGCTCGGACGCCTCGCTGTAGCGGATGTCGAGGCCAGGGGCGAGGCCGTATACGACCTGAAGGCCGTGACCATGCGCTGTCGTCGTCAGGTGCCGCAGGGACTCGAGATCCGACGGTCCGTAGGGCTCACGCCAGATCGCCCTGTGGTGCAGATCGTCCTTGGGGCAGTAGAGATACGTGTTCAGGCCGCTGGCCGCCAGCAGCGCGCACATCGCCGCGCGTTCGACCGGCGACCACGGCGGCCCGTAGAAGCCCTCGATGACTCCCGAATGGAACATTGCAGGCCCGTAGCATACGCGGAGAGCCCGGGACTGGCGGGGAGAGAGAGGCGTGAAGGCACCGGCGCGAGACGCCTCGCGCCGGTGGAGCGGGTGGGATCTTCTAGTACACGTCGGCGCGGAGCGTGATCGTGCGACCCGGCTGCACGACGACGTCGAACGAGATCGCGCCGGAACCCGGCGTGTGAATCTCGAGCCGATGCGGCCCCGGCTCCAGGTTCAAGTGCTGCAGGAATCCGTCGAAGTCGTCGACGATGCCCGCGTAGTACCCGTCGGCAAAGACCTGCGCATCACGCGGCGCGTCGGTGATCCGGACGCCACCCAGGCTGCTGCCGGCGCCCGGGTCGTAGTAGTAGTTCGGGATGCTGCCGAACGGATACAGGTCGTCGGTGCCGTAGTAGACGCCCATCGCGATGCTCGGCCGGTAGTAGTACGGCCGATACGGTGCGTAGCCCAGGATGCGCGGATGGATGTAGCGCGGGACGATGATGGTGCGGCCCCAGCCACCCCGCCATCCGGGTGCGCCATAGCCCGGCGCGTAGTGGTAGTACCGGGGATTGCCGAACACACGGGAGCCATAGCCGTAACCGTACCCGCCGCGGACGCCGCCGTAATAACGAGGCGAGACCACGCGGGGCGGGGCCACGTACCGCCGGTCCGCGTAGGCACGCGGCACGGCGCGACCGACGTATCCGCGATCACGGTAGTCCCGGCCGTCGTTCCGATCGTCGTACCGCGGACGCACGTACGCTGGACCGCGCCCACCGTCCGGCCGCGCCTCCTGTCGGACCATGGGGCCGCGGCTCACGCCGGGCGAGCCGAAGTGGCGGGGAGAAGAGGGGTAGTCGCGCGGGCCGGCCGAGCGGCCTTCGGTACGCGGGGGCGCAGCGTAGGTCCGCGGCGACTCGCCGCCACGCTGACCGCCATAGGACCGTCCGCCGCCGTCGTATCCGCCGCGCGGGACCGCCTGCCGGCCAGTCGAACCCTCACCGCGGCCGCCGCCGCCGCGATCGCCGCGATCCCCGCCGCGCGAGCGACCCTCCTGCGCGAGGACGGGCGTCGTGGTCAGCACGCCCAGGAACACCGCCGCCGTGAGCCATCGTCCAACAGTCATGCCGCGTCTCCTGAAAGAGGCACATTCAAAGGACGAGCCATCTCGACATGCTACGCCCGCGCGGCGCCCGGATTGCAGCGGCAGAGGCATTCCTCTCCCGGGGACAGCTTGGACGCGCACGGCTGCACTCTCCGGGGCACATCGTCCGTCCTATCCTGAGAACTGATGCCCAGCCGTCGCACCTTTCTCGCCTCCGGCGCCACCGCTGGGGCCGCCGCCACGGTCTGGACCAGCCTCTCCTCGTCATGGCCTGCCCGCTTCCTGCGGGAACGGCTGGCCGAAATCGGCAAGGACGTGCCGGCGGCACCGCATCGGCCGACGCCAGACGCGTGGTCCGACAACGCCCTCACGATGGCCTGGCTCGGGCACGCCACGGTGCTGATCAACGCCTACGGGTTTCGCATCCTGACCGACCCGGTGTTCTTCTCACGGGTCGGCGTGGACGCATGGGTCGGCACAATCGGGCCGCAGCGCCTCGTCCAGTGCGCCCTGCCGCCCGAGGCGCTGCCAGACATCGACCTGGTGCTCGTGTCGCACGCCCACTTCGACCACCTCGACACTCCCTCGTTGGCCGCGGTGCCCGGTCGGCCGGCCGTCGTGATGGCGGCGGGCACGTCGGACCTGCTGCCGTCGCGCGACTGGGCATCGGTGAAGGAACTGCGG
>DATJTM010000223.1:0-4441 GCA_035503395.1 Luteitalea sp. | reverse complement strand
GCGTACGAGTACCAGGTGGAAGCCGCGATCGAGCACGCATACCTGTCCAACGGCGCCATGAGCTGGGGCTATCCCTCGATCGTCGGCAGCGGCCCGAACGCGACGATCCTCCACTACAACGCCTCGAGCCGGCAGATGCAGGCGGGCGACATCCTGCTCGTCGACGCGGCTGGCAGCTACAAGGGCTACACCGTCGACATCACCCGCAGCTATCCGGTGAGCGGCACCTACACGCCAGCGCAGAAGGACCTCTATCAGCTGGTGCTCGCGGCGCAGGAAGCGGGCATGAAGGCGGCGACGATCGGCAACACCACGCGCGACGTCGAGAAGGCCGCCGAAGAGGTCGTCAAGGCCGGCCTGCTGAAGCTCGGGCTGATCACCGACGCGAAGGGCGAGCAGTTCCGCACCTGGTACACGCACGGCATCTGCCACTGGATCGGGATGGACGTGCACGACGTCGGTGACTACAAGCGGCCGCTCGCCGCCGGCATGACCTTCGTGGTCGAGCCCGGCGTCTACATCCGGCCGCGGGCGCTCGACGACCTCGCCGACACACCAGAGAATCGCGCCTTCAAGACCGCCGTCGGCCCGGCTGTGCAGAAGTACGCGCAGATCGGTGTGCGGGTCGAGGACTCCTTCCTGCTGACCGAGACCGGGCTGGTACGCCTGTCGTCGGCCGTGCCGCGGACGGTCGAAGAGGTCGAGACGTTCATGAAGGGGGCGCGGCGATAGAATGCGCCCATGTTCGAGCTGACCGTGAACGGCCGGCCGGCGCAGGTGTCGGCTGCGCCGGGAGAGACGCTGCTCGACTGCCTGCGCGCACAGGGCCTCACCGGCGCCAAGGAAGGGTGTGCCGAAGGCGAATGCGGCGCCTGCGCCATCGTCGTCCGTGAACCCGACGGCGCGGGGAGTGCCTATCGGGCGATCAACAGCTGCCTGATGCTCGCGCCGATGGCGGCCGGACGTGAGGTGTGGACGGTCGAAGGTCTGGCGCGGAACGGCGTGCCGTCAGCGGTGCAGCACGCGATGGCGGCGAGCGGCGCCTCACAGTGTGGCTACTGCACGCCTGGCTTCGTGATGAGCCTGTGGGCGGAGTACTACCGGACTGACCGGCACGGTCCGTGTGACGTGCATGCCCTGACGGGCAACCTGTGTCGCTGCACGGGCTATCGGCCGATCGCCGAGGCGGCACGTTCGCTCGGCGCTCCGGCCGACGATGATCCGTTCCGCGTGGCGTTGAAGACGGCGCCACCGTCGCTGACGAGGGTCGAGAGCGCCACCTTCTCGAGGCCCACCTCGATCGCCGGCTGTCTCGCCTTGCTCGCGGCGCATCCGGAGGCGACGCTCGTCGCCGGTGGCACCGACGTCTCGGTCGAATCGAACCTCAAGGGCCGTCGCTGGCCGCACCTCGTGAGTCTCGACGCCATCGACGAACTGCGGACGTTCGACGTGGACGCCACGGCCGTCCGCATCGGCGCGGCGCTTTCGCTCGCGGAACTTGGCCGGAGATGGACGTCGGCGCCGGCGGTCATCCACGAGTGGCTCGATCGCTTCGCTTCACCACTCATTCGCAATCGCGCCACGCTCGGTGGCAATCTGGCCACGGCCTCGCCGATCGGTGATGCGGCGCCGCTCCTGCTGGCGCTCGACGCGCGACTGGAGATCGCCTCGCCACACGTCGCGAGTGGACGACGGATCGTGCCGCTCGCCGAGTTCTTCACCGGCTATCGCGCGACGAGCCTGCAGCACGACGAACTGATTGCCGCGGTCGTCGTGCCATTGCCCGTGCCTGCCTCGCTGCGCTTCTACAAGGTCGCCAAGCGGCGGCTCGACGACATCAGCACGGTGGCCGCCGCCTTCGCGATCGACGAGGTGGACGGGCGCGTCTCCACCGCCAGATTCGCGTACGGTGGCGTCGCGGCGACGCCGGTGCGCGTCGCGACCGCGGAGGCCGCGGCCTTCGGCAGGCCGTGGGATGGCGAGGCCGTCGTTCGCGTGCAGCAGGCGCTCGCGGGGGCACTGCAGCCGCTGTCGGACCATCGCGGATCGGCGGAGTACCGTCGGCAGGTGTCGTGCGATCTGATCGAGCAGTTTGCAACGGAGTGCCGCCCATGAATCCGCCCGTCGCCACCGCGCGGGTGCCGAGACACGTGGGCGCCGCGGTTCCACACGAAAGCGCAGATCGACACGTCAGCGGTGAGGCGCTGTACACGGACGACCTGCTGGCGCGCTTCCCGTCGGTGCTGCATGCCTGGCCGGTGATGTCACCGCATGCGCACGCGATCGTCAGGCATGTCGACGCGAGCAAGGCCGTCGTCGCTCCAGGTGTGGTGCGGATCCTGACGGCCGCCGATGTGCCAGGCGAGGGCGACACCGGCCCGACCCGACACGACGAACCGCTGTTTCCGACCGAAGTGATGTTTCACGGGCAGCCCGTCGCGTGGGTGCTGGCCGAATCGCTCGACAGCGCGCGTCAGGCCGCGGCCATCGTCGACGTCACCTACGAGCCGCTCCCGGCGGTGCTGGATCCAGACGCCGCCATCCAGGCTGGCGCGTATCTCGCCGGGCCTTTCCGGCTCGCGCGCGGCGACGTCCAGGCCGGACTGTCGTCGAGCGCTGCGACCGTCAGCGGTGAGTTACGCATCGGCGGGCAGGAGCACTTCTACCTCGAGACGCAGGCGGCGTTGGCGTGGCGCGACGAGTCGGGTGGCATCGCGCTGCACTCGTCGACGCAGCACCCATCGGAAACACAGGAGGTCGTGGCCCGCGTCCTCGGCGTGCCGAAGAGCCGCGTCACCGTCGAATGCCTGCGGATGGGCGGCGCGTTCGGCGGCAAGGAGACTCAGGCCAACACGTGGGCGGCGATTGCCGGTCTCGGTGCATGGGTGACCGGGCGTCCGGTGCGTGTGCGGCTTCCACGGCAGCTCGACATCGCGCTCACCGGCAAGCGTCACCCGTTCCTCACCCGCTACGAGGCGGGCTTCGATCCGGAGGGACGACTGCTGGCGCTGCGCCTCGACCTCTGGTCGGACGGCGGCTGGAGCCTCGACCTGTCGATGCCCATCATGTATCGGGCCTTGTTCCACTGCGACAACGCGTACCGGTTGCCGGCCGTGGCGGCCACCGGGTACGTCTGTCACACCCACAAGACGTCGCAGACCGCCTTCCGTGGCTTCGGAGGTCCGCAGGGGATGGTCGTCATCGAGGACGTGCTGTCACGCGGTGCGGCTCGCCTCGGTCTGTCGCCGGAGCGTGTGCGCGCGCTCAACCTGTATCGCCCCGGACAGACCACGCACTACGGCCAGGCCGTCGACGATGCGGAACGGATCCAGGCGATCTGGTCGCAACTGCGGACGAGTGCCGCCTACGAGGCGCGTCGCCGCGAACTCGACGCGTTCAACGCGAGCGCGACGAATCTCCGCCGCGGTCTTGCGATGACGCCGGTGAAGTTCGGCATCTCCTTCACGGCCACCTTCTTCAATCAGGGTGGCGCGCTCGTGCTGGTGTACCGCGACGGCAGCGTGCAGGTGAATCACGGCGGCACCGAGATGGGGCAGGGGCTCAACACCAAGATCCGGCAGATTGCCGCCGATGGTCTCGGGGTGAGGCCGTCGGACGTCCGGCTGATGCCCACACGGACCGACAAGGTGCCCAACACGTCGGCTACCGCGGCCTCGGCCGGCACCGACTTGAACGGCGCGGCCGTCCTCGACGCCTGCGAGCAGATCCTCCGCACGCTGACGCCGGTGGCGGCGGGAATGCTCGGCTGCGAGCGGAGCGAAGTGCGGTTCGCGGATGGGCAGGTCACCGGTGCCGGTGCTTCGCGTACGTTTGCCGAGGTCTGCGACGCTGCGTATCGCGAACGGCTGCCGCTCTTCGCGCACGGCTTCTACCGCACGCCCGGAATCCATTTCGATCCGGCGACGGGCACGGGGCACCCGTTCCACTACTTCGTGTATGGCGCGGCCGTCTCGGAGATCGAGGTCGACCGCTTCACCGGCGCCTACAGGTTGCGGCGGACCGACATCCTGCAGGACGTCGGCGATTCGATTGCGCCGATCATCGACCGCGGCCAGATCGAAGGCGGCTTCATCCAGGGTGTCGGCTGGCTCACACTCGAGGAACTGCTCTGGGATCGCGAGGGGCGCGTGGCCACGTCGTCGGCCTCGACCTACAAGCTGCCGTCATGGTCGGAAGTGCCGGAGGTCTTCAACGTCGACACGCTGGCACGCGCGACGCAGCCAGGCGTGGTCGTCGGCAGCAAGGCCGTCGGCGAACCACCTCTGATGCTGGCGATCTCGGTCAGGGAGGCGCTACGCGACGCCATCGCCGCCTTCGCGCCTCCCGACGCCAGGGCCACCACCTTCGTGCCCCTGGACAGTCCCCTCACACCGGAGCGGGTGTACTTTGCGATCAGGTCAGTACAGCAAAAGTAAAAAGT
>DATJTM010000222.1:0-3227 GCA_035503395.1 Luteitalea sp. | reverse complement strand
GTCGTTGCCGTTCGGCGTGCGCACCACGACGTGCACGTGGTCGCGGAACGGCACCTTCGGATTGGGCACGAGATGCCGCATCGCGACCGGCATCTGGTGGTCGAACTCGATCAGCACCACCGGGCTGTGAATCCGCTAGTAGAAGACGCTGTCGGGAGCGGTGCCGCCCATCCAGGCGAAGTGCGTGGCGTCGAGATGCTGCTGCACCTCGGCCAGCTTCACCTTCGCGTGCCCGTCGTCGATCTTCAGGTGCAGTGCCACCAGGGTCATCAGGGCCGACTTCTGCTTCGGCGTCAGCGCCGACGCGGGCAGCCCGACGTAGGGGACGACGGCGTTGTCCTTCCAGGCCTCGCCGACGTTGTCGTTGCCGGGCTTGGTGTCGCGCACGATCGCCTTCGCGCGCTGTCCCGCATCGAGGCCGTTCACGAACGCGAGCCCGTCGGCCTGCTCCTCCTGCAGGATCTTCGTGCCCGCGTACTTCCCCGTCGTCGCCACGACCGGCTCGGACCCGAAGAAGCTCGGCGTCATCACGACCTGGTCGCGGAGCACGAAGTAGTTCACGACGAGATGATGGCCTTCGATCTGCCAGCCCCACGGCTCGGTCGCCGATGGCGTGCCCATCACGGTGATGTAGTAGCGGCCTTCCCCGTACTGCTCGAAGTCGTTGTCGTTCAACTCGCCGAGTGTCTGGTTGAGCCGCATGATGTCGCGGCTGAGAGTCAGGCCGCGGGCGCTGAGCGAGGCGCGCAGCAGGCCCATCGCCGCCGTGCGTTGGGCGTCGTTCATCTCCAGGAAGCCGACGCCGTGGCGCACGTAGAAGTGCTGGTTCATCCACTGACGCCATTCCTGATCGTCAGCGGCGAAGAGGGTGCGTGTCCGCTGCTCCGGCGTGAGCGCCGCGATGAAGGCCGTCGCCGCCTTCTGCACCGGCGCCGTCGAGACGCCGGTGGACTTGACCGCGAACAGGTTGGGCACGACCGTGCCGTCGGCGGTCACGCCCTTGAACGGGTCGGCCTTGCCCTTCGCTTCGGCGTCGCGCGACATCCGGGCAAAGCGATCGGCGCGCGACTCGGCTGGCGCCTGTCCGGCCCGCGAACGTGTCGCCATCGCCACGCCTCCCAAGGCGAGGCACAGCATCAGGGCCGGCGGGACGAACGCTGAGCGGCTCACGGGCTCTCCTGGAAGATTCGAGAGCGGAAGCATACACGGCCGGTCTCGGCCTTCGTCAATCGGCCTTCGGCCTTCGCTCCCCGTTTCCCGTTCGTCGTTCGTCGTTCGTCGTTGAGTCTGCTGTCGACATTCCCGCATGCACGCATTGCTGTGTTCAGTACGGCGTCCTCCCGCCCGTCGCCCCGTAGACCTCGCCTGTCACGTAGCGCGCCTCGTTGGAGGCCAGGAAGACATACAGGGGCGCGAGCTCGACGGGCTGCGCGGGACGCCCGAATGCCGTGTTGGAGCCGAACTGCTTCGTCTTCTCTTCCGGCATCGTCGACGGGATCAGCGGCGTCCAGACCGGTCCTGGAGCGACCGCGTTGACGCGAACGCTCTGCTTCATCGCGACCTGCGACAGTCCCTTCGTGAAGTTGACGATCGCCGCCTTGGTCGGCGAATAGGTCAAGAGGTTCGGGCTGGGGTCGAACGCCTGAATCGACGCGGTGTTGATGATGCAACTGCCTTCCGGGAGGCGGGGGAGTGCAGCGCGGCAGATCCAGAACATCGCGTACACGTTGGTGCGGAACGAGCGCTCCAACTCCTCGGTCGTGAATTCCTCGATCGAGTCATGCGTGACCTGGTAGGCGGCGTTGTTGACGACGATGTCGAGTCCGCCGAGTTCGTCGAAGGCGCGGTCGACGAGCCGGTTGGCGTGATCCTCCTGCTGGATATCGCCTGGGACGGCCACGACCTTGCGGCCCGCCTCGGTCACCCATCGGCTGGTTTCGCGCGCATCCGGCTCCTCTTCGGGCAGGTAGCTGATGAGTACGTCGGCGCCTTCACGTGCGTAGGCGATGGCGACGGCGCGTCCGATGCCGCTGTCGCCACCCGTAATCAGGGCCTTTCGCCCTGTCAGGCGACCCAGCCCCTTGTATGACGACTCGCCGTGGTCCGCCTTCGGCGTCATCTCCGAATCGAGCCCCGGCGGCGCGATCGGCTCCTGTGGGAACTCGGGTGTCGGACCCGCTTCTTTCGGGTCGGCAGGGGTCGGCTGCTGAATGTGTCTGGAAGCCATGCGTGTCGCCTTGCAAGCGGGATACCTGTTCGACAGTCCCCGGTCGTCGGGGCAGCCCACCACCCCATTCGTAGCCGTCCGACTTGTCGGACGGTTCCGTCATTCGCCGGTCAGTGCAGAATGTCGCCATGAGTCAGGCTGCCGCGATCGCCGGAGTCACGCTGTCGCTGAAAACCCTGCTGGAAACGGCATTCAAGCAGCGAGGGGCCGAAGACCGCGTGCTCGCGGACGTGCTGGTGACGACGCTGCCGCTCGACCGGGCGCGGACGGTGCACCACCGCTGCCAGGCGAACCTGACGCTGGCGACCGTGCAGGCCAACGCGGCCTCTCGTGCGGGTGGACCCATCGGCTTGCGCGGCGCGGCCGCGCGCGAGAGCGATCCCGCGTCTGTGGTGGATCTGCTGTATCTGGTGACGGCCTACGGCGCGGAGGACGACGAGCTCGGCGCGCAGCGCGTGATGGGCGTCGCGATTGGCGCGCTGCACGCGCAGCCGGTGCTGCCGTCGATCGTCCTCGACGAGGTGTTCCCGCACAGCGGCTCCACCGGTACGCTCGAGCAGCTCCGAGTGACCCAGGCGCCGCTGTCACGCGAGCAGATCGTCGCGTGGTGGCTCGCCTTCCAGACGCCGTATCGACTCAGCAGCGCCTGGCAGGTCACCAACGTCACCCTTTGACTCGCCGGCAGTCGGCAGTCGGCAGTCGGCAGTGGCTAAGGGGTGCTGGCGGTCGCGGCGACGCCACGGGCCTGTTGCGCCTTGGCGAACTGCTCGAGCAGCGGCTCGGTTTGTTCGAGTGAGAGACAGGCGTCCGTGATGCTCTGGCCGTAGACGGCCGGCTGCCCGGGCACGTACGTCTGGCGTCCCTCGACGAGGTGGCTCTCCAGCATCACACCGACAATGGCGCGCTCCCCGGCGGCCAGCTGCGCGGAAATGTCGGCGGCGACGTCGATCTGCCGCCGATGGTCTTTCTGGCTGTTGCCGTGCGAGCAGTCGATCATCAC
>DATJTM010000221.1:0-6518 GCA_035503395.1 Luteitalea sp. | reverse complement strand
AGCCGTTCCTGCGGTCGGTCGTCGACGCATGAGCGCCGTCGCCGACGCGCCCCCACGTCAGCCCGCGGCGACGCCGTCCGCCCGCACCGAGATCGTCGCCGGGCTCACCACCTTTCTCGCCACCGCCTACATCGTCGTCGTCAACCCCGCCATCCTGAGTGACGGGACCGGGATGCCGTTCGACGGCGTGCTCACGGCGACGGTCCTGCTGTGCGCGTTGCTGACGATCCTGATGGGCGTGTACGCCCGGCTGCCGTTCGCCGTCGCACCGGGGATGGGACTCAACGCGTTCTTCGCCTACACCATCGTGGTCGGCCAGCAGGTGCCGTGGCCGACGGCCCTCGGGATGGTGTTCTGGGCCGGCGTGCTGTTCCTCGCCATCTCCGCCACTCCCCTGCGCGAGCGGATCGCCACGGCCATCCCGGCGTCGCTGCGCACCGCGATGGCGGGTGGCATCGGTCTCCTGCTCGCATTGATCGGCCTCAAGGGTGCCGGCATCGTCGTCGCCGACCCGGTGACCATGGTGAAGGCGGGCCCGATGACGCCGCAGCTGCTGCTGGCGGTGGCGGGCCTCGTGGTCGCGATCGCGTTGATGGTGCGCGGCAAGGCGACGGCCTTCCTGGCCAGCATCGGTCTGGTGACGGCGGCCTCGTGGGCGCTTGGTCTCGTGCAGCCGCCCGACGCGTGGATGAGCCGGCCGGATCTCACGTCGGTGACGCTGCGCCTCGACATCTGGGGTGCGCTGGCGCCGGCGCTGTGGCCGTCGATCCTGGCGGTGTTGTTCACCGACCTGTTCGACTCGCTGAGCACCTTCATCGGCGTGGCGGAAGCCACCGGGTTCACCGACGACGAGGGGCGGCCGGTGCGAATGCGCCAGGGGCTGATCGTGGACGCCTGGGCCACGCTCGGGGCGGGGCTGCTCGGGACGTCATCGGGAACCGCGTACGTCGAGAGCGCGGCCGGCATCAACGCCGGCGGCCGCACAGGGCTGACCGCCATCGTCGCCGGGGTCTGTTTCGTTCCATGCCTTTTCCTGGCGCCGGTCGTCGCAGCCGTGCCCGCCTTTGCGACGGCGCCCGTCCTGATTGTCGTCGGCGTACTGATGTTCCGGACCTGCCGGACGCTGCCGTTCGAGCGGCTGGAGGAGATTGCGCCCGCCTTCCTCACGCTCGTCCTGATTCCGCTGACCCTGTCGATCACCCAGGGCCTGCTGTGGGGCCTGGTGGCGCACGTCGTGGGGTTCGCGATCGCCGGCCGCGGCCGCGAGCTGACGGCGTGGGCGTGGGGCCTCGGCGTGCTCGCCATCGGGTTGCTGTACCTGCACGGCTGAAGCGAGGCCTGATCGCAGACGGACGATCGGAGAGCCATCCCTGCCGCACAGAGGCTGTCTATACTTTCAGCCGTGCCGACGTTCGCTCCCGAGTACGTGGACCTGGTCCTCAACGACATCTTCGAGGACGCCAAGCGCCTCTTCCTGTCGCAGCTCCGCGCCATCGACTACGCCCACCTCGTGATGCTCGCCGAGCAAGGCATCGTGTCGCGCGACGCGGCGCACCTGCTGCGGACGGGACTCGATCGGATCGACGAATCGGCGGTCCGGCACGTGCAGTACGACGGCACCTACGAAGATTTGTTCTTCTACCTCGAGCAGGTGCTCGTGGAGACCTGCGGGCACGAGGTCGCCGGCCGCCTCCACACCGCCCGCAGCCGCAACGACATCGACATGACGATGTACCGCATGCGCCTGCGCGAATCGCTGCTGGAGACGGCGAGCGCCGTCGAGGAATTGCGCGCCGCGCTGATCGAGCTCGCGGTTGGCCATCGGCACACGGTGTACGCCGCGCACACGCACACCCAGCCGGCCCAGCCGACGACGGTCGCGCACTACCTGCTGGCGGTGCTCGAACAACTCGAGCGCGACCACACGCGCCTGCGTGCGGCGTACAGCACGGTCAATCGCAATCCGCTCGGGGCTTGCGCGATCACGGGCACCGGCTTCCCGATCGACAGGGCCCGCACGAGCGAGCTGCTCGGATTCGACGGGCCGACCGGCAACACGTACGGCAGCATCGCGACGATCGACTACCTGCTGGAGACGATGGGTGCGTTGTCGGTACTGCTGGTGGGCAACGGCCGTTTCGTGCAGGACCTGATGCTGTGGTGCACCGCGGAGTTCGGATATCTGCGGCTGTCGGACGGCTACGTGCAGTGCAGCAGCATCATGCCGCAGAAGCGCAACCCGGTGGCGCTGGAGCACGCCCGCGCCCTGGGCAGCAAGGCGCTCGGGCAGGCGCAGGCCGTGTCGACCACCGTCCACAACACGCCCTTCGGCGACATCGTCGACACCGAGGACGACCTGCAGCCGCTCGTGGCCACCGCGTTCCGTGATGCGACGCGGGCGATCCGTCTCGTGGCCGGGGCCATGTCGCAGGCGACATTCGACGTCGACCGGATGGCGGCGCGGGCCGCCGAGGGTGGGACGACAGTCACCGAACTCGCCGACACGCTCGCGCGGTCGCATGCGCTGCCGTTCCGCGTCAGTCACGAGGTGGCCGCTCACTTCGTGGCCACGCGTCGTCGCCTGCCGTCGGCCTCGCTCGTGGACGTGCTCGCGGCCGCGACGACCGAGGTACTCGATCGCACGTTGCCGTACACCGAGGCCGAGTTGCAGCACATCCTGAGCGCCCGTCACTTCGTCGACGTGCGGCAGACGCTCGGTGGCCCGTCGCCGATTCGCACGACCGAAGCGCTGGACGCGGCCCGCGAGCAACTGTCGGCCGATCGGACGTGGACGACGCAGACGCGGACGCGACTGCAGGCTGCGCGCACCGGCCTGCGTGCTGCGGTGGAGGCACTGTGAGCGAGACCACACCCAGCGCCGTCACATGGGGCAAGGCCGCCAGCGTGATCGTCGTCGAGGTCGTCACCCTGCTGGCGCTGTTCGCGCTGCAGCGGGCGTTCACGAGCTGACCATGCACCCCGTCGACTGGATCATCATCGGTCTCTACCTGGCCTGGATCATCTGGACGGGCATCGAGCACACCCGCGGCAGCAAGGAGATCGAGGGCTACTTCCTCGGCAATCGCAGCAATCCGTGGTGGGCGGTCGGCCTGTCGGTGATGGCGACGCAGCTCAGCGCGATCACGATGGTCGGCACGACCGGGCAGGGGTACAACGACGGCCTCCGGTTCGTGCAGTTCTACTTCGGCCTGCCGCTGGCGATGGTCATCCTGTCGGTCACCGCGGTGCCGTTCTTCCATCGGGCCCGGGTCTACACCGCGTATGAGTATCTCGAGCGCCGTTTCGACTTGAAGACGCGCACCCTGACCAGCGCACTGTTCCTCCTGTCGCGCGGCCTGTCGTGCGGCACGATCATCTCGGCGCCGGCCGTGATCCTCTCGGTGATCATGGGCTGGAACCTGACGCTGACGGTGTTGCTGATCGGCATCCCGACCGTCATCTACACGATGCTCGGCGGCGTCCAGGCCGTGACCTGGACCGACGTCAAGCAGATGTACGTGATCGTGTTCGGACTCGTCGCCGTTGCGATCGCACTCGTCGTCGGACTCCCGGCCGATGTCGGCGTCGGTGATGCCCTGCGCGTGGCGGGTGCGACCGGACGCATGCAGGCGTTCGACTTCCGCTTCACGCTCAACGAGACCTATACGTTCTGGTCGGGCCTGATCGGCGGGTTGTTCCTCATGCTGTCGTACTTCGGCTGCGACCAGAGCCAGGTGCAGCGGTACCTCACGGCCAGGTCCGAGCAGGAGGCCACATCGTCGCTGTACATGAGCGCCTACTGGAAGATCCCGCTCCAGGTGCTGGTGCTCATGATTGGCGTGCTGGTCTTCGTCTTCTACCTGTTCAACCAGCCGCCGATGTTGTTCAACCCGGCGCACGAGGCGCGCGTCCGCGAGAGCCCATCCGCCGGCGCCTACGCCGATGCGGAGCGCCGATTCAACAGCGCCTTCGCGACTCGTCGCGAGGCTGCCCGAGCCATGGCCGACGCCGACGACGCCGGGCGCGCTGCCGCGACCGCAACATTCGTCGAGGCCGATGCTGCGTTGAAGGCAGTACGACGCGACGCGACCACCATCGTGCAGGACGTCACCGGCGATCGCTCGTATCGCGACGTGAATTACGTGTTTCCGACCTTCGTGACCACGCAACTGCCGATTGGCCTCGTCGGGATCGTGCTGGCCGCGATCATGGCGGCGGCGATGTCGAGCATCGCGGCTGAACTCAATGCACTGGCGACGACAACGGTGATCGACTTCTACCGGCGCCTCGTTCGTCCGGAAGCCCCGGATGCGCATTACCTGAGCGTGTCGCGCATCGCGACGGCAGGCTGGGGCGTCTTCACCTGCATCGTCGCGTTGTTCGCCGCCGATCTCGGTTCGCTGATCGAGGTCGTCAATCGGTTCGGGTCATTCTTCTACGGATCGATTCTCGGGGTGTTCATGCTGGCGATGCTGACGCGCCGTGCCTCCGGTACCGGCGCGTTCATCGGACTCATGGGAGGCATGTCCCTGGTGGGCGCCGTCGCGTTCCTGCGCCCTGACATTTCCTTCCTCTGGCACAACGTCATCGGAGCGGTGGGCGTCGTCGTGGTCGGCCTCGCCATCAGCGTCATCGCCCCTCGACCGGCGACCCCGGAGATCGCCGCATGATGAGAACACTTGCCCTCGTGATGGCCCTTGGTGTTTCGGTTCCCGCGATGGCGCAGGCGCAGGAGCCGACGACGCCGCCGAAGATTCAGGCGCCCGACCCCGATGGTCGCCACCACCTGCTGAAGGGGCTCGCCATCGGGCCTGGTGTGGACGTCATCGCCCCGACGAGTGGCAAGGCGTCGGTGGCGGTGGTGCCGCGGCTGTCGATCCGCTTTCCATCGGAGGGCGGGTGGGCACCAACGGTCGGTTTCGGCTGGTTCAACACCGGCATCGACGGCACCGAGTTCGGGCGCGACGAGCGGATGGGTGAATTGCAGCTCCGGCCGGTGATGGTCGGCGCCCGCTACTCATGGCTGCGTGGGGCGTACAGCTTCGACGTCGCCGCAACGGCTGGCCCGTCGTTCTCGGACTTCGATCTGGACGGCGAGATCGCGCGGTCGTTCTTTCCCGGGCAGGAGGTCACGGCGGAGGCGAGCACGTCGCTGGCCACCAAGGTGCAGGGTGGAGTCTGGTACGACTACAGCGACCGCGTCGCGTTCCGCGGCACCATCGGGTATTTCCGTTGTTCTCCCGAGATCACCGTCACCGCCGGTGGCCAGGGCCGCCGCTTCACGCAGTCGGCCAACGCCATCCAGTTCGGCGCCAGCGTGGTGTACCGGATTTTTTGAGTCGTATCGACGGTAGGGGCGCCTCTCCGAGGCGCCGTCCATCCCGCGACGGACGCGCCGGCGGCGCGTCCCTACCTATCCACGCGCTTACCGCGGCGCGACGATGCGGACGACTCGGCCGTTGCCGATCTCGGTGACGTAGAGATCACCGGTGCGTGCGTCCTGCGAGAGGCTCGTCGGGCGCTGCAGCGTGTCGACGAGCGGCAGCGGCGCGCGCGCCGGATCCTCCACGAGCAGCAACCGGCCAGGCGCACCCGCCAGGAAGTTGGTGCTGTACTCCAGCACGTAGAAGGCGCCGCGGCCGCGCGTCACCGGCAGCACGTCGAGCACGGTCGTCAGCTGCGGGATGAGCGTCGACACCTCGCCCGTGCGACGGTCGATCCGGGCGACGCGTGACGCGCCGGTGCCGAACGGAAAGCCCGTGAGGAAGCCGACCAGCAGGTCGTCGCGCCAGGCGCGCACGGACGTCGGCACCGGGTCGACCATCGGCGCGCCCATGCCGGTGTTGTTGGCGACGGGCGGGAACGACGCCAGGACCGTCGCGGTCCGATCGGCGACCGACACACTCCACACCAGGTTGCGGGCCGAATCGGCGACGTCGATGCGCGCGGCGCTCCCTGTCATCGAGAACGTGTTGGAGATCAGCACGTTGGCCGGCGCGTCGGGACGCGGCGCCGGACTGTAATCGGGGAAGTCGTACAGGCGCGACAGACGAGCCACCTGCCGTTCCGCGCTCTCGAGGTACACCGCTCCACCCCCCGCAATCACCTCGTGGGCGCTGCGCGGCAGCACGAATCCGGTCGGCAGCTGGCCGAGGCCCTCCGGCAATTCGAGCAACAACAACGAGCTGAAGAGCGGCGAGGAGGGCGCCGGGTTCGGAATCTCGGTCCCACCGGGGCCCGCGAGCGTGATGTCGCCGTTGCCGATCAGGATGAAGAGCCGATTGCCCTGCAGCAGCACCGCCGACGGTCCCGTCGGATCGTTGGCCGCGCCATGGAATCCCGACGGCAGCCCGTCGATCAGCGTGGTCCTCCGGCCGTCACGATCGACGTTCGACACACGGCCGGTGTTCACACTGCCGAGACCGGACTCGACGACCAGCAGCCCGCCGTCGGGCAGCGGCAGCGTCCGGACGGGCGACCGCAGGCCGCTCACGTAGGGCTGTACGACCTGTGCGTCG